>JAUHYY010000045.1 GCA_030426295.1 bacterium | reverse complement strand
TTGATATTCAGGGTTGAGCTTTGTAGGTGATTCTGTTCTATTGTATAGAACTGCAGCAATAATTACTGCTAGTACTAGTATAGGTATTACAATTTTTTTCATAATTTTTAGTTTAATCTGTCATTTAAAGCATCATCGAAACCTTGAGCGCTTTCTGTACCAGTGGTATCTTGTGTGTGAGATGAAGTTCCTTCATTTGTTGGAACTTTTCTAGGCTCTTCTTCAGGAATTTCTGGTTCTGGTTCCGGTTCTGGTTCTTCAGGTGGTCTGTCAGGTCTAGCAACGAATGGAACAGAAATTGTTAGTCCTCGTTCTGGTCTTTGTGTTATTTGATCTCCTAGAACTGTTGTTCTTGCGAATGTGCTGCTTAGTCTAGATCTAATATGTCTAGGGGTTTCGGTAGTCATTCTTTGACCTGCATATAATGTGATGTTACCACATGGCAGAATTAGTACTGAACCTGTTTCGATTTCAAGATTAACGTAAATTGAGTTTGATCCATCAAGTGTCGTAATTGATGGAACGTTACCTGTGAATTGATTTTGGATTGCATTAGCACGTAAGTAAACAACTGTAGTAAGGAAGTGCCTAAGTACGTTTCGTTCGAATCCATCTAGTTGTTCTAGAGTTAAGTTGAATGATCCTTCTCTCATTTGAGAGTAGATTCTTGAAATAACTCTTACTCCTTCTGGTCCGTATAATTCGTTTAATAAAGATATAGCGTCGCCATTAACTTCTCCGATTGTCATGCCAAGTAGATTCATAGCAATCTCAGAATTTAATATATCGAATGTTTGCTCTGCTGAAAGGCCTTCAATTGATGTAGGCATTACTGGGTTGTAAAGACCGTAAATAAAGTCAACAATTATAAGTTCGCCTTGAGCTTGGTATTCAGTTCTTGATCCTTCAACATATTCCATTCCTGTATGAGGTCCAATTAAGAATTCTCTTAGCCCATATGATTCTTCTCCCATTCTATTAAGAGCAGCTGTTGTGAAAAGTTCGTATCCATCAAGAGTAGGTGAGAATGGAACACCGGTCATTGCCTCAATGTTATTAGCAATAGAGTCTGCATTATCTAAGGCTGTACCAGTTAAGTAATCGATTATTGTTTCTTTTTCGGCTTGAGTATATTCAACTAGAGCACCGTTAACATAATGCTGATTATATAGAGGGTTGTCTAAAATTTGTTCAAGATGAGATCTGAAAATTACTTCGATTACTCTTTCTACTTCTTCTGAACGTCTACCCTCGAATCTAGAATTTGTAAGATCTAAGAATGTTCCTGGAATTGTTCTACCTAAAATATATTGGATGTCTGCGTCTGAAAGTGTGTACTCAGCAAATTCTGCAAAGTCTGGTAGATCTGGAAGTTGCGAGTTAATGCTTTCTACTACTGCTCTGTAACTTGCCGGTGAGCCATCACTCAGTGTTAGAGTTGTTTGTTCAGCAAGGTTTTGCATGAAAGCTTCGTCGTTTTGAATTTTTGTTACTAGAAGTTGCACAGCACGGTGTGGTTGGTAACTTTCTTCTAGTCTGTCTGATCCAACTATGCCTTTTAGTTCTCTTGTTGCATCAACTGCCGCTGTAAGTTCCTGAGGACTTGTTCTTTCAATATATGAGTTGAATCCTACTGGATCTGGGTATCCAAGTTCCCAGTCTTGTGAGTCGAAGCCAGCTGTTCCTTGCATTTCGCTGTAACTTTCTGTTCTAGAATATGCAAGCACATTTTGTGTTGATCGAGTTATACCACTTTCGTCTACTCTGATTCTTGAAGCATGAGGATTTCCTCGTAACATTTGAGGAGTAGTAGCACGGTTTGAGAATGTGAGTGATACTTCTCTGATAGTGTCGCTTCCGAAAGGTTGAATTATTTCACTTCTTGTTATTGCAAAGTTTCTCGGTGCATAACCTTGTGTATTAGTTAAGAATCTTAGCCTGAATCTATTTTGGCCTATTGCTTCTACCATTGCACCTGATGAAGGATCCACTAATAGTTCAAAATTTGTTCCGAGGCCTGAATCGAATTCTCTGTCGGCTATATCAATAATTGAGAATTCGTATGCTGGTCCAGCTGTTGTTTCTACTCTGTCGAAGTTAAGACCATGTACTTCTTGTGCTGAATTAAGAGTTTCTGCACCGTTCGAAGTGTTTATGTTTCCGAGTATTGCATGGGTACCAAATGATGTTTCTCGTACACCAGTTTCACCATCATAAGAAATGTAATCACCACTTTCAGAAACGATTGTATATGATCCCGTTCTACTTGATGTTTCATTTTGTTGTGCGATTTGCTGCATCATTAGTCTGTGACTAATTCTGTCTTGAGCATTACTTACATTGTCTTGTACTGAATAGAACGATCTTTCTCGTCCTAGCCATCCGATTCTAATATAAGGTACATATGCAACAGGAGGTACACCGTATACAGTTAAACCTGCAGCTAGGGTAGCTCCGTCTGCATCTCTAAGTGCGTCATTACTTTTTTCTAAGGCAAACATTCTAACAAATTCACGTGCAACACCTGCCCGCATTTCTATTGGTGCTTGGTTTATAGCATCATTTATTGGATGATCTGGTCCGAGTTCAGCTAGAATTTGGGTTGCAAGTTCATCAGTTACTTCTTGGCCATTTCTAATCGCTAGGAATGTGTCTGGTGAAACATCTCCCATGTCACCATCTCTTTCAAATTCTCTTCTTACTAATGCGTCTGTACTTCTTCCAATTTCAAGATTTCCGTATGGGATAAGTGCACCAACAGCTCCAATTTCAGCGGCGATAAACCACCCTCTTTGGCCGAGGTCGGCTTGTCCCCCTATGGCGATTCTATAACCTGGAATTCCTCCGTCGATTGGGTTTAATATTTCGTTCCTTGTGCCAACGAATGACTCTGCGTAGAGCCTTCCTCTTTCTGCGTCTATTAAATCTCCTGATAGATTTATACCTAATACTACATCACCGTCAGTTGAAACTCCGGCGCTTGGTCCGATTCTGAATCTTCCATCTCTACCCATTGCAAATGTTCTTGATACGCCAGCTTCTAGGCCATCAAGTTCGCCGTTTTCGTTTCTTAATGCACCAATCATAAATTGTTCCGCAGATCTGATTAATCTTGGAATTTCACTTTGATCAACACCATTTTCTACTAATTGTCTGTGAAAATCTTCATATAGAGGAGTTTGTTGAGGAGCAATTTCTTGGGCTTCGTTTAAGGCTTGTTCAAGCATTCCTTCATTTAGAGCTCCATATTGGATTAAGTATCTTAGCTCTTCAGGCATTGGTGTGTTTGATCTAAGGTCTGCAGATGTGAAGTAAGTGTTTACTTCTCTGTATTGTTCTCTTTGTTCTTCTGCAAGATCTCTATTCATAAATAAGATTGTCTTACCTTGCTCAGCGAGTGTACTTAGTCTTTGAGCTAATGTATCTAAATTGATTTGTCTTTGACCATTTTCGTAAGTGAATATTGAAGGGTCGTCTAGTATCCATCTGTATCTTGAGAATTGAGAGTTTCTTCTATCTAAGAAGTCTTCGTTGCTACCTTCACCATTTTCGAATTCGATTTCCCAGGTACTTAGTGAGTGCCTGTGTTGTCTAAATGTTGGACCAGTATCATTGATATCAAAGATTGCTCGTAGATGAGTTAGAGCGACTTGATTATCGTTTCTGTTACCAACTGATCTGTCGAGTGAGAATCTATAGTTTTCTGCCCTGAAAGCAGCAAAGTCTTCATCACTTCTAAGTTTTTCCAGTGCTCTAGTTAGGGATCTTCTTCCTCTTACTCCTATATTAAGTCTTTCAATTTCCGGGAAACTTTCTAGGACTCGTTGTAGAGTCTGTAAATGATCAGGTGATAGTGATTCAACGATAACTGTTTGTCTCCCGTCTCCATCGGTTGTGGCTCGAACTCCTGGCATTTCGTTAACAATGCTTTCAAGTGGCCCGAACAGATACGTATATACAGCTAGGACTCCGAATTCATCTTTTCCACCTCTGAATTCACCACCACGTAAATCTAGTTGGTTTCTTAAGTCGTCTGAGAATTCAACGTCGGTAACGTAGTCTGGGTTTAAAATAGTTTCGTCGCCTTCAGAAAGGTGAGACAGTTCGTAAACTAAATGATCTAAGGCTTCGAATACCTCTGCTCTTCTCGCAAGTTCTTGTTGTTGTTCTGGGGTTAAAGCATCAATATTGCTGTACATTTGCCCAGTTTCTCCAATAAAATTTTGAAATAAATCATTTCTGTAAACTTTTTCACCTCTTCTATTTGTTGCGGCAAATTCTGTATTTGCAATAAATCTACCAGCATCAATGTTTTGGCCGTTTCTACGTCTTAAGACGATGTCTAACATGTCATCTAGTCCGGTATTTAGAGTTCTTAGATACTCTGCAATTAGATCGCTGTTTTCTAGTCTTCCGGTTGCAATCATTTCTCTTACTTCTTGTCGGTTTATTTGTTGCCCTTGATATCTTACGGGCATGTGGAATGAGGTGTAATGACTTTGATTTTCGTGAGCGAATCTAAGTCTTCTACCTAGTAATTCTCTATATTGGTTTATTTCACTTGATTCAACGAGTGTTGCTTGACCTTCTATAGTTTCGAGTTCAGCAAGAACGATTTCTGCTGGTACCGAGAATTGGTTCCCATTAACTGAAACTTCTATACTCTCATTTGCTTCAGCAGCTGTTCTGTAGCTTTCTATCATTCCTTGTCTTTGATCTGGAGTTAATTCAGCTAGTGTTGCTCTCAAGGCTTGTCTTTCAGCGATACTGTCGCCGAATACTTCTTCACGAGCTTCTTGTGCTTGAACAGCTTCCATATACATTCTTGATCTAAGAGTGTTTAAGTCTGCTTCGAATACTGGTTCACCGTCTTTAATGAAGCTTATTGTTTGTGTCGCTGACTCATAACTTACTGAGTCGAAAGCTTGGTCTGGTGAGTACATTGCATCTAGTTCGTTGAATGCTGATCCGAACTCTGCACTGTCATCTAAAGCATCTGTTACTTCAGCTGCGATGTTTCTATTTTCTCCAAAAAGTTCTACCAATGTATGAAAAAGGTTAGAGCCAGGTTCTACTTCATTATCTGAAAATTGACTTAAATTGTCTAAAGCATCTTGCAACTCAGAAGAGACTTCTTCGTTCTCAAAGTTTTCTTGTTCATTTATTCTTCCTGCGAATGATGCCTCAAATCCGTTAAAGTAAACTAATCTTTGCTCTCTATCAAATATGTTATTTGAATCTTTATTAAAATTGTTTAACATAAACCTAGTAAATTAATCTTAACATTATACCATGTCTGACGAATTTCAGCAAGAATCTACGGTACAAATTCCATTAGTAATAGTAAACTTCAAAACGTATCTCGAAGCAACCGGTGAGAAGGCACTTTCCCTTGCTAAAACCATGCAGATGGTGAGTAATGAGACTGGTGTAACTATGATTCCAGCTGTGCAGCTGGCAGATTTGAGAATGGTTGCTCAAGCAGTAGATTTACCAGTTTTTGCTCAGCATGTAGATGGTGTTGACACAGGTTCGAATACTGGGCATGTTCTGGCTGAGGCTGTTAGAGATGCTGGAGCTGCTGGTACATTGCTAAATCATTCAGAAAATAGACTTGAGCTTGCAAGCTTAGAAAATTCTTTTAAAGCTGCAAAGCGAGTAGGGTTACAGGTTGTAATTTGCGCTGAAAATGCAGAGGAGGGTAAGTCTCTAAGTGAGCTCATGCCTGACTTTATAGCTGTAGAACCGCCTGAACTTATTGGTGGTAATGTTTCAGTTACTTCAGCTAATCCAGGTTTAATTACTGACTCTGTTGAAATGATAGGAAAGGGGAGAGTATTAATTGGAGCAGGTGTTAAAACAGGTGAAGATGTAAAGGTCGGTAAGGATTTAGGGGCTGTTGGAGTTTTGGTTGCTTCAGGGGTTTGTAAGTCTGATGATCCGAAAAGTGTGCTTATGGATTTTGCTATAAATTTGGTATAGTACTTTTATAAATATTTTAACTCATTTTGAAATGGATATTCATGTTAGATCTGAACATATCGCTTTAGAATCATCTCAGGAGGACTATATAAAGTCCAAACTTGAAGTTCTTAAGAAATACTCAGAAAGAATCAAAACTAATGATGAGGCTGTCCAGGTTTGGGTTTATGTTGAAAGGAATAGAACTTTGGAACAGAAAGAAAAAGTTTTGGTGAAGGTTAATATGTCTGTTCCGGGAGCGACTTTTAGGGCGGAGGTTAGTGCTTTGACGCCTGAAGAGGGAATTGACGCAGTTCATGATAAACTACATCGCCAGATTGAAAGATATAAATCTAAGCATATGCATGAGGAAAGAGTTACTCATGAACAACTTGCTGAGCTTATGGCTGAAGGAGAGGGGGTAGAGCATGAAGGTAAAGATTTAAGAATTACAGTTCGTAAATTGTTTACTGATTTGTTTCCTATGACTGAAAGTGAAGCAATTGAGCAAATGAAAATGCTTGGGCATACTTTCTTTATCTTTGTTAATGCAGCTACAGATAGATATAATGTTGTTTACGAGCGTCCAGATAAGAAGAGCTATGGTTTGGTTGAGCTTGAAATGCAGGAAGGAGTGTTGGGGAATGGATAATAGTTAATAGTTAATGGCTTTATGGTTAAGGTTAAAGGTATTGTTGAGAAGGGTAGTGGGCGTGGAAAAACTGATTTTGTGCCCACTATTAACCTTATGCTTGAGAATGTCCCAAGTGATTTAGATTTTGGCATTTATACATGTAGTTTGAGTTTTAAGGGTGGTCATTACTCAGGTGCATTGCATTATGGTCCAAGATCTACGATTGATAATTTGGTGACTTTTGAAGTTAATATTTTTGATTTCGATAAGGATGTATATGGTCATGAAGTAGAAGTTGATGTCCTTGATAAAATTCGTGAGATTGTTAAGTTTGAAAATGAAGAGCAATTACAGTCTCAGATCCTTCAAGATATTGAAGATGCAAAAAGGATGTTAAACATAAATTAATGAAAAAAATTTTAAGAAAGTTTATTAAGGACAGGCATCCGCTTTTGCTGTTTTATCATAAGATAAAGGGGCTTTTGGCTATTGCGATTTATATGAATCCTTCAAGAAAAATAAAGGTTATTGGTGTTACGGGTACGAACGGAAAAACTACAACTGTAAATCTTATTGCTGGATTGCTTGAAGCTGCAGGTCATAAGGTTGGTTATACATCTACACTTAGATACAAAATTGGTGATGAGGTTTGGGTTAATAAAGAAAAGATGACAACTCAGTCTCCGTTTTTGATTCAGAAAATGTTAAAGAGTATGGTGAAGGCTGGATGTGATTATGCAGTGCTTGAGGTTACATCTCATGCTGTTGATCAGTCTCGTGTTATTGGGATTAATTTTGATGTTGGGGTCTTTACGAATTTAACTGGGGATCATCTTGAGTATCATGGTTCATTTGAAGAATATATGCGTGCGAAAGGTAAATTTATCGGTTCTTTATTTTCAATGAGGAGAAAGAAGAATGTCCCAAAAGTGCTTGTGTTGAATGCGGATGATCCGAATTTCGATTACTATAATCAGTTTAATGCAGATCAAAAGATTACTTTTGGTGTTGAGTCAAAACATTTGACTATTAAGGCTTCTGAGGTTGAATTGGGTGCTTCTGAAACTAAGCTTAAATTGACAATGCCTAACGCTGAGGCTGAGTTAAGTTCAAAATTACTTGGAGGTTTCAATGTCTATAATATTGTTGCGGCTGCTTCTGTAGCTATATCGCAAGGAATTAGTTTGGATTCTGTGCAAGCAGGACTTGATAAGATCCTGCCTATTGGGGGACGGCTTGAGCCTGTAAATCTTGGTCAGGATTTTTCTGTAATTGTTGATTATGCACATACTGCAGATGCATATGAAAATCTTTGTTTTATGTTTAAGCCATTAACTGAAGGTCAATTGATTTTTGTTGGTGGTGCGACTGGTGGTGGTCGAGATAAATCAAAAAGACCTGATATGGGTAAAGCAGTTTCTAAGCATGCTGACCTGTTTGTGATTACTGATGATGATCCTTATACAGAAGATAGTTGGAGTATCATAAATCAGCTAGAGTCTGGAGTAGAAGGAGATTGTGAAGTTGTTAAGATTGTTGATCGAGCAGAAGCCGTGAGATATGCACTTACAATTGCTGAAAAAGGTGACACTGTCTTGATAGCTGGAAAGGGTGGGGAAGAGGTTATTGCTAAGAATGGAAAGTTGATTCCTTATGATGATAGGCTTGTTGCTCGTAAGGTGATTTCAGAAGAAATATTTTCACACGTAAGATTGTAATGAAAGGAGGATTCGTATCAATTTATAAACCGCTTGGAGTTAGTTCTTTTAAGGCTTTGGTTTGTTTTATTAATTCTTTGGTTTTTTCTGTCCCATCATCCTCAATTGAAGAAACGTCTTCCAAAACTTTTATAACAGGTTTGATTTCTCTGCGACTACGCTCT
>JAUHYY010000044.1 GCA_030426295.1 bacterium | reverse complement strand
TTAAATAAAATGACTAAAGATTACACACAAGAAGCTCTCGATTATCATAGTTCAGAGCCAAAAGGAAAACTTGGAATAGCACTTACTAAGCAATGTGATACACAGCATGATTTGGCGCTTGCTTATAGTCCAGGCGTTGCAAAGCCTTGTATAGAAATCGATGAGGACAAATCAAATGTATGGAAGTACACAAACCGAGGAAACACAGTAGCAATCATCTCAGATGGTTCAGCGGTTCTGGGGCTAGGTAATATTGGTCCTGAAGCTGGTTTGCCTGTTATGGAAGGTAAATGTGTGCTGTTCAAGAAGTTTGCAGACATTGATTCTTATCCAATTTGTTTGGAGCTTCAAAATGATATTGATAGTGAAGAATATCTTGATGAAATTGCTGATATTGCTGCATCTCTTCAGCCAAGCCTTGGTGGTATTAACCTTGAAGATATTAAAGGTCCGCAATGTTTTGGTGTTCTACAAAGAGTGGTTGAAAGATGTTCAATCCCTGTTTTCCATGATGATCAAGATGGTACTGGTATCATTATTCTTGCTGGAGTTTTCAATGCGCTTAAATTTGTTGGTAAAGATATCGAGCAAGTTAAGTTTGTTATCAATGGTGCAGGTGCTGCAGGCATAGCTTGTGGTCGTTTATTAAACTCATTCGGTGTAGATAAATCACATATATATATGTGTGACAGTAAAGGTCTGATTACAAAGAGTAGAGAAATAAACCAATATAAAGAAGAGTTCGCTCAAGATCACGAAGAAGCACTTCTTGAAGAAGTAGTGAAAGATGCTGATGTGTTTATTGGAGTGTCTCAACGTGAAGTTCTTTCTCAAGATATGGTTAAGACTATGGCGAGTGACCCAATCATTTTTGCTGTTGCGAATCCTGTTCCTGAAATTATGCCTGAACTTGCTTATGAAGCTGGTGCGGTAGTAGTTGGTACTGGTAGAAGTGACTATGCGAACCAAGTTAATAACTCACTTGGGTTCCCCGGATTATTTAGAGCAGCCCTCGATACTCGTTCAACTGCAATCAATCAAGAAATGAAAGTTGCTGCGATTAAAGCAATTGCTTCACTTGTATATGAACAACCAGAAGGAGAAGTTCTTGATGTGTTAAAGAGAGCTTACCCTGAAGAAGCTGCTAAAGGAATGTTCGAGAGTCCAGACAACTTATTGTTTGACTATATGATCCCAAAACAGTTTGATCTTAGAGTGGTTCCAAGAGTTGCTCGTGAAGTTGCAAAAGCTGCAATCGATTCAGGTGTTGCTACAGTTCAGATCGACGATCTTGATGCATACGAAAAAGAAGTCTACGCAAGAGTGCGAAAGAACTGGTCTGTTTAGATTGTTGAAACTGGATCTCGGTCTATTTTCCAATCCATATCAAGTTTAAGTTGGTCTACGATGCCTTTTGGATTTAAGGTATTGATCAATATGTTGTGGTAATACTTGTTGTATTTTTTCTCGATTAAAGCGGGAGCAGATTTGTGTTCAATCTTCATTTGATCGAGTAGCGATTCGATTTTACTTACATTTTTTTCGACAGTTTTTTTATCTTTGTGAGCATAAGTAAGCTTCAACAATTTTGAGAATGGGGGATACTCGAACTCTTCTCTAAGTTCGATTTCTTCTTTATAGAATTCTTCTGCGTTATTGTTTTGTACTGCTTCTAGAACGCTGTGGTCTGGGTTATAGGTTTGTATTACTACGTGGCCTTGTCTTGCTGATCGACCGGCTCTTCCGGCTACTTGAGTTAGTAGTTGAAAGCTTGTTTCTGCAGCTCGAAAGTCTGGTACATGTAAGCCAATGTCAGCGTTGATTACTCCTACCAGTTGAACGTTTGGGATGTCCATTCCCTTAGCTATCATTTGGGTTCCGATTAAGATATCGGCTTCATGATTTTTGAACTTATTGTAGATTTCTTGGAATCCATGTTTTTTAGAAGTTGTGTCTGAATCGGCTCTTAGAATTCTTGCGTCTGGGTAAGTCATTTCTAATTCTTTTACGATTCTTTGGATTCCAGAGCCAACTTCTTTTAGATCAGAGCTTCTGCATGTTGGGCAGGTGCTTGCGTTATCTGATTTGTAGTTACAGTAATGGCACTCTAGATGAGGATTGTAGCTCGATTTGTGCAGGGTAAGTGAGATTGAGCATCTTGGGCATTTTAGTACTTCACCGCAGTCGTGGCATTGTAAGAAGTGGGCGTATCCACGTTTGTTGTGCAAAATTACTACTTGTTCGTTTTCTTTAAGATGACTTGTGATTTCTTCTGTTAAGAGGTCGGAAAGTTCGTTGTAGTTTCTTTTTTTAATCTCATCTTTTCTGTCTACAATTTGAATCTTAGGTAATGGCACTTTTTTTGCTCTTTCGGTTAATTTGTGCATTTTGATGATTCCTTTTTGTGCGGCTACATAAGTTTCTAATGCCGGTGTTGCACTGCCGAGAACTAGTGGGATCTTATGTTTGTGATTTAGCCATTGTGCAATTGTTCGTGCATGGTATCTTGGCATTGAATCTTGTTTGTAAGCGTAGTCGTGTTCCTCGTCGATTATTACTAGCCCGATATCTTGGAAAGGCAAGAACATACTCGAGCGTGATCCGATAACTACTTGTGCTTGTTTTCTGTGCACTCTTAGCCATTCGTGGAATTTTTCTGTGTCATTTAATTTAGAGTGAAAAACTGCAACATTGTCTTTGCCAAAATGTTTAACAAAATATGCTGAAGTTTGAGGTGTTAGTGCGATTTCTGGTACTAGTAGTAAAACCTGCTTGCCTAGCTTTGCATAGTGGTCAGCTAGATGAAGGTAGACTTCTGTTTTACCTGAGCCTGTTACACCATGAATTAGATGGATATCGGAATTTGGTTTCACGATTTCATCAACGATTTGTTTTTGGTTTTCGTTTAGTTTTTGTTTTGCACGTTCACAGTGTTCCATGTGTTCTGTGAATGAATTTGGTTTTAGTTTGCAATCGAGGTCTAGGTCTTTTGCGTTAAAAATTTTCTTTGTTAGAAATAGGTTTATGGCTTTAATATCAGATGAAAAGTAGTAGTCTTCTATGTATTTGCTGAGCTCTATCTGCCAAGGGCTTAAGAAATTTTCTTTGATTAGCTTGAATTTTTTTGTGTTGAATTTTGGTTTACCAACTTTTTTTATAACTATTGCTCTGTAGTTTCTTCTTCTTAGGTTGGCTTCGACTAAATCCCCAATATTTGTTGAATCTGGGCCTTCATAGGTAAATACATTTTCTCTGGGGCTGTTTAGGCTCGGGAATATGAGTTCGAAATAAGCCATAATAATTGATTGGACTAGCTGTTTAATGGTATAATAGCAGTAAATCTTTAATAAAAAATAAGAAAGTGGTTAAAGCTCTTGATACAGCTCGAAAAGGATACTTTCTTATCTTTTTTGCATTAATTTTAACAATTTTGACGCTGCCCTTGCTTGGTACCGTTCTAACTCAAACTATTGATGTTAGAGAGAATATTGTAAGTTTCAGAGATGCATCTTTTGCTCGTACTTCTGGTGATAGCTTGCTAAATACAGTTATGCGACAGCATAAAGACAATGGTCTAGGTTTTGTGCATAGGGGGACTTATCCGCCTGTTGATACTGATCCTGCTACTGGTGCTGAAGTGCGTGATCCAGAGCAGCTTTATGTTGATTACTTCTTTAATAGTGCGTCTGTGTTTCCGGTGCCGACTGATGTTGTTGCGTTAGAAGAACTCGGTAGGCCTGCGAGAGGGTTGATAGACGTTGAATCTGACTTAGTAACAATTACTAATCAAGTTGAGGCTTGTAGAAATAATCCATTTGTAGGTGATTCTGATACAGAGCTTTGTGCGGCTTATGAAGGTTATACTAGTAGTTATTACACTGTGCCTGCTTTAGGTACTGGTAATGCCGGTGAAGATTGTACGTATAACAGAGTTAACGTAGGTAAGACTTATCCAGCTGCAGTTGGAGAAGATGCTGTGCTAGTTGATCCACTTGATGATCCTTGTAACTGGAATACTCTAGCGCTTGGTGAAACTGTTGGTATACCGCTTTTCTTTAAGTATTTAGATGGTGAAGAGGTTGTTACTCAACAGTACACTCCTTCTAATTTGAGATTACGGATTAGGCTTAAGTGTTCTGATGGAAGCTCGTACTGCCCGAACGAAGAGAGGGAGGTGTTTTATAATCCATTGGGGGTAGATGATGAATTTGATGGATATGATGATTCTGAGCGTGTATTTAATTGGGTCATAGAAGATATTGCTTCTGGAGAAGTTTTTACGCCTGATGTTAGATGGGCTAATTCAGACGAAGAAGGTAGAAGTGAATTAAATTCTGAATTGACTGTGTTTAGATTGAGTAATCTTTATGGGAATGATTTAGATGATTTTGTTAATTCAAGATTTTATAGTTTCGGTAGTTCTTTCTTTGCTAACTTTTTAGGTACACCGATCAGGGATATAAGAGATGCGTTTAATGGTGTTGAATGGAATCTTCGAGACGATCTTTTGACGGTTGCTTATGAATCTAGTCGAGAACTTATGCTTTACATAGAGTTTTTGAATGACAATTTTTATTTTGATGATTTTGGTGACCTGGGTAGCAAGATAAGAAGTATTGAGTATCAGATCTTATCTGATGTTCCTCTAGGTAATACTGATTACTACGCCGTTGGTTCAGCATCTTTTGTAGGTGAGAGTGACTACGCCTTAAATCAGTCTAGGATTAAGGGGCCTGTGCCTAGCTCGCCTGGTTTAGTGATTGGGAATTAGTTTGACAATTTCGCCTAAAAAGTATATAAATACACTGTTATAACAATCGCAACTATGGTAAATAGATTGCCTGAAAATAGAGATGGCAGAAAGAGGCCTGAAAAACCTAAGGCTGGAAGTAAGGCTGTGGCTTTTTTATCTGCTTTATTAGCTACTTCTGCTGTGGCTTGTGTTGATGATGTAGATAACTCTCCTGATTTAGCACAGATTGAAAAAGCTTTAGAGGCTGGTGATGATTTAAGAACTGCATCTATGTTTGATGCTGAACTCTTAGAGCCGAATTTTGAGGTTCGTTCCTTCGGAGTAGATGGCTTGTTTGGTAGAGATAGAGGTTCTGATGAGATATATCAGATGGTTGATACTGACGGGGATGATGTTTATGATTCTGAGATTCTCAGGGAGGATCTGAATGCTTATACATTGGATGGTACCCGTATTAGTTTGCCGCCTGTTCAGGTGTCGCCAGATTATCCAGATTTAGTTATTACTAATGGGTCGGTTATTTATGTTAAGTCTTTAGTTCCTGAGCACGATGGGGCTTTTCTTGGTCCCATTAGTTGGGGGGGGAGTAGGTCTGACTTTTTTGTTCATGGTGATAAATATGTTGTGCTTGGTGAATGGGGGGATTTTTATGTAATGAATTTGTCTGATATGGATGCCTTTGCTAGAGGTGAAATTGATGAGGTTCCACATGTTAGAACTGATAGGTCTGATGTATTTGATGCATGGGATTTAAGATGGGATTTAGGTCCTGAGGGTTATTATGCTGCTCTTTCTGGAAATATAGGTTTCATGGACGGAGTATTGTTTGCTAGAAATGGTGCTGAAGGTCTTCCTGATGCATTCGATCTTACTATTGATGAAGATAATAGGGTTAGATGTGTTAGGAACTGGGATGCAGAAACGATGGTGACTGGTGCGTATCCTGGATTCTTCGATGTAGAAAATGAGTTTGATACAGCTTGGAGAGATACCGGTAGTGGTATGGAGCAAGTTCTTGTATCAATGGTTGATGGTCAATATGTTTACAGATATGAAGCTCCTGTTGAACCAGATCCAGAACCAGATGTAGATGCTGGTGATGCAGGTTCTGATGCTCCTGATGATAGCGGTGATGCTGGAATGGATACTGGTTCTGACGCTGACGCTGGTGATGCAGGTTCAGATGCATCGCCGGATACAGGTGATGCGGGTACAGATGTTCCTGATGATAGTGGTGATGCTGGAATGGATACTGGTTCTGATGCTGTAGAAGTTCTAAGCGATAGTTTGGCTATTGATTATCTAGGTGCTGATATGGTTCCTGGTCGAGAGGCTGTTGTAAGAATTGAGATGGATGTTGCTTGCGAAGGTGAATGTACTGATCCGCAAGTTGAAGTTTATATTGTTAAGGCGGCTGACTTTGATGAGGTATTTGATCCTGAGAATGGAGTTGGTCCTCAATTTAAAGATGCAGAGACTCCATATATATTGTTTACGACTACTTTGCCTGGTAATGAATTGAATTTTGATCGAAATGGTGAGGGTAGCGTTGTTATTGAAGAGGTTGTAGACGGTGGTGAAGGTTCTTATGAAGCAATTGCAGTAGTTAGAACAGGAGATGTTTATGATGGTGGGACGCTAGTTAGAGAAGGAGGTTCTGTAGTCGATCATACTGAGTTCTATGCTGAAGCTGTAAGCTCTGGTGAAGATACTGGTGCCGGGGCAGACGCTGGTCAAGATGCAGATGTTCTATCAAGTGGTGACGCTGGTCCTGATGCTTCTGCAGATGCTGGTATGGATGCAGGTGCTGACTCAGGTAATGTTGATAGAGGTGGTGGTAACGGTGGTGGATGTTCTACTGCTCAACAAGAGACTAGAGGTTCGTTAGGATCTGTTCTAGGTGCTATGGGTATCTTAGGTCTACTTGGAATGAGACGAAAAGAAGAAGACGATAAATAGATCGATATATGACACAAGCAAAAGTAACTAAGGATATGACTATCCAGGAGGTTATTAAAAGTTTTCCTGAGGTTTTAGAGGTGCTTTTAGAGTATGGTGTTGGTTGTGCTGGATGTTCGCTTTCTGAGTTTGAGAGCGTTGAGCAAGGTGCTGAACTACATGGAATTGATTTAAATGAGTTTTTAGAGGATTTAAACTATGTTGTTGACGAATATTACTCGTGAATTGACAATATCACTTAGTTTTAATAGTATTAGGTCTAATTTAAGTTTATAGTTATGTCTTTAGAAAGTTCTAGTGTTGATGCTCAAGAAACTGCGCCTATTGATGAAGTTAAGGCTGTAGTTGATAGAATGTATGCTCAAGGTGATAGTGTTAGATCTATCGTTGATCAATGTAGAGAGCAATTTCCTAATGTATCTAGCATCTTTGTTGAAAATTTATGTTCGAATAAGTTGGCTCAACAAGGTATTTAGTTTACATAAAAAAGCCCCAGATTTCTCCAGGGCTTTTTTGCTATTGTCTATTATCCATTATCTATCATCTATTTTACTTTTCCTTTCTTAGTCATTAGTGAAAGTACTGGGCTTGCGATGAAGATTGAAGAGTAAGTACCGATTACTACACCGATTACTAGAGCTAGTACGAATGTGAAGATGCTTTCTGATCCGAGTAGTACTAATGCTCCAAGTGTTAGGAGTGTTGATACAGATGTGTTGATTGAACGAGCCATTGTTTGTGTTAGTGACTTGTCGCATACGTCGTCGAATGTTTCTTTTCGTGGGTCGTATTCTTTTAGGTTTTCACGGATTCTATCCATTACTACGATAGTATCATGTACTGAGAACCCGATGATTGTTAGAAGCGCTGTAATGAACAGTGCGTCGATTTCTAGTTGGAATACTGAGAAGATGCTTAGTGTGATTAATACATCATGTGTAAGTGCTACGATTGCAGCTGCACCGAACTTCCATGGGTTGATTTCTTTTGGAATGTGACGGAATGCGAATGAGATGTATAAGATGATTGCGAATAGGGCAATTACTAGTGATACTACAGCTTTTGATTTAAGTGTTTGGCTGATAAGTGGCCCGATTGTTGTGAATCTTGTTTCTTCGAGTTCTTCTGAGATGTTTGACTTAAGTCTGTTGATAACCATGTTGTGAGTTTCCTCGTCGATGAATTCCATTCTTATGATGAATGCGTTGTCTCCAGAAGAGATTACTGTTGGTTCTCCTAAGTTTAGGGCGATTTCTCCTTCAGCAACGTTTGTGTTTAAGTCTTCTTGAACTGAAGCTACGCTTTCTAGAATGTTTTCTTGGGTTGCTTCAATTTCTTGAGGGAATTGGATGTCCATTAGTGTTCCACCTCTGAAGTCGATTCCAGTTTTGATTCCTGATGTGAACATTGAAACTAGTCCAATTGCAATGATTACAGATGAAACTCCTAGCCAAACTTTTGATCTTGAGATGATCTTGAATGGTTCTTTTCTCATTGGTCTGTTGAATCCAAGTAGATTTGGATTTTCTACAATTTTAGTACCTTCTAGTGAGTTCATGAATGCACGCGTGATTGTGATTGCAGTGAACATTGATATTAAGATACCTGCAGCTAGGTTTAATGCGAATCCTCTGATTATTGATGATCCGAAGTAGTAAAGGATTGCACATGTGATTAATGATGAGAAATTTGAATCACGAATAGAAGACCAAGCTCTGTAGAATCCGTTGTCTACTGCCTTAATGTAAGATTTGCCTTCTCTTAATTCTTCTCTTACACGCTCAAAGATAAGTA
>JAUHYY010000043.1 GCA_030426295.1 bacterium | reverse complement strand
TCTGTTATTTAAATATACTTAAAAATGAATGATCTCAAAAGTGACATCATTGATATTGATCCCTTTGTAGAAGGAATAGATGATTTAGTTAAATCTCTAGATGAGCCAGCAAGAGCATACGCTCAAGGTTCAGAAGGAGTGCATCAAGAACTAGTTCGAGATCTAGTTTCTGACGCGGTTGAAATCGCATTAGAGGGGCGAACTGTAGAAGTTCATAAAGAAGAAGAACATTCCATTGCTATCCAAATGCAGAGAGCAGATGCGTTTGCAGCAGAAGTAGCTAGAAAGGTTAAAGAACATGGAGTTGTAGATGTGTCGGCTTCAGAGATTTCAATTTTAGTTTCAGAAATGGTACTTTTTGAAATGAGCAACCAAACTATCGCATTACAAAATGCAGCTGAATAAACTCCGCATAGACGAACTATTAGTTCAAAAGGGCTTTGCCCCGACCAAGTCCCAGGCAAAAAGTATGATTTTGCAGGGCTTGGTCTTTTATAATTCTCAGCCAGTCAAAAAAGCAGGCCAAATGGTTAACACAGAAGGTGAACTCAAAGTCACAGAAATAAATAAATACGTAAGTCGAGGAGCCAAGAAAATAGAAGGTGCGATCAAAGAATTTGAAATCGATATTAAAAATAAGATCATTGCCGATGTAGGTGCTTCAACAGGAGGATTCACAGACTATTTATTACAGAACGGAGCATCAAAAGTTTATGCAATCGATGTAGGTCGAGATCAATTAGCAGAAAAACTCAAACACGACCCAAGAGTTATTAACTTAGAAAACACAAACATTAAAGACTTAGACTCACTGCCAGAGTCTGCCGACCTCGCAGTAGCAGACTTGTCCTATATCTCACTAAGAAAGGTGCTACCATCAATTTTCAAACTTGCCCCTGAGGCAATAGTTCTTCTCAAGCCTCAATTTGAATGTGGTCCGGGAGTTGTTAACAAACAAGGAATCATAATTGATCCAGAGATCCAAGAGCAAACAATCAATGATTTTGAGAACTGGTGTAATGAAAAAGGTTATAAAATCAAAGCTAAAACAAAATCCCCAATCACTGGTAAAGTAGGGAACCAAGAATGGTTGTATTGGCTAGAAAATTGACACATATCACTACAAGGAATATATTAATTCCCTTAATATATTTTTATGAATGCACTTGAAGGTAGCCGCGACCTGAATTCAGATTTGAGCAAACATATAAGCGCGCCAGGTAGTGATCATTTGAATATGCTTCTTGATGAAGCCAATCTAGAGCTAAATGCTGACAATCAAGCACGGGCTGTTGTAGGGTTAGTGCAAGAACTTGGTAAAGAAATTGATGGCGGTCTTGATGAACAGTTAGCACAAATGAAAGATCTACGAGCAAGTGTTTTCGCTACAGTAATGGCTGATAGATTGTTTAGACCTAAAACAATGCGAGCAAAAGCAGAAGAATTTTTCGAGGTGCTTGAAGCAACAGGGGTTCCAGGTGTTTTAAGTTGGTCTGAACAAAAAGGACTAGAAGGCTTCGAAGCAATTTCAAATAGAAGAGTCCTTAGTCGAATAGCAGCAATAGCTATGCCCATAATCGAACAGTTCACTTTGAAAAAACTTCAGAAGTATATTTTATTTGATTCAAAAGGTACTCCAAAATCAGTACTGAAAAACGTAAATCGAGAAACAAAAAGAACAGGTATTGATGCAGAAATTAACTATGTGATCGAGTCTGCAATTTCAGAGCAAGAAGCAGAGAAAAACAAGAATTGGTACATCGAGCTTATTGAAAGAGGAGCGCATGCAGTAGCCATAAAACCAACTGCAATAGTTGCACTTTCAGATAATCCAGTAGCGAGTGACATCCATCGAGCAAAGTTGGAATCACAATTAGTAGAGATACTTGAAGCAGTGAGAGAAAACAAAGACCAAAAAACTGGTGAATGTACACGAGTTACTTTAGATATGGAATCCACAGGAACTTTCCATTGGACAGTTGAAGCTTTCAATGCGGCAACAGCAAGAGTGCCAGAAGTACCTTGCGGTATTGCTCTACAGTCATACATGCCAGATACATACGAAGCAGTCGAAGGCATAGTTGAAAATACTACTCACAGAATTAGAGGTGGGTACCCAGAACTCTGGGCTCGTTTAGTTAAAGGCGCAAACATCACTAGTGAAGAATATGAAGCAATGGCAAACGGTAGAATTACAAAAGAAGGCAAAGCAGATATTGCGATGTTTGATTACAACTTTCAAACAGATGCTCATTACATCGAACTTTTCGAAAAGATGGTCAGTGGAGGGATGGGAGTAGTCATAGGTTCTATGAACGATCTAACAGTTGTTCATTGTTTGATGGCAGCAGAAAGGATTTATAAAAATGATCCAGAAAAACGTCGAAAAATTGTAGTCTCAATGTTAAGAGGACTTGGCGGTGCAAAGATTTTCCCCATCCTAAAAGCGAGATACGGAATCCAGTCTAGAATTTATACTCCAGTAATTGCAAAAAAAGAATTAGTAGAAGTATTAGCTTACTTCTTAAGAAGAGGTGACGAACTTTACGGTCACGGCAACTATAAAGGAGACACAGCAGTCCACGGAATCGGCTCATCTGAATGGGAGCAACAACAAGTAACAAGATACGTTCAAGCACTAAGAGAAAGAGAAGGTACAAATTATCCGGTGCCAAATGGAATCAAGCCAAACCGCGGCGTTCATCAACCACCTATCACCCGCCTAAGTGCAGAAGATAAGTTTGCTATGACCCCCAATGCAAACTTTGCAGCAAAAGAAGTGCGTGAATGGCACGCAAATCTTTGTTTAAAAGCAAAAAACAGAACCGACGAAGAAGCTGAATTTATTGCATCTCAGATTGCTGGTGAGTCTGCTGGCGGGGCAGCAGTGATTTATCCCTCGCATGCAAGATCAGAACTCAACCTAGCAAAAATAAGGTATGCATCAGTCGAAGATGTAAGACGAGCAGTAGACGTAGCAGAGAATGATAAAGAGTGGGCAAATGAAGGAATGAGTAAAAGAAAAGAAGTTCTTTTCAAAGCAACAAATCTTATACATGAAAGGCGAGATGAGTTGGTTGAGTCTCTAATGTTAGATATATCAAAAACAGCACCTCAAGCAGATACCGAAATTAACGAAGCAATAGACTTCGGCCGACTAACTGACAAACATCTCGATTTCTGCCAAAAAACAGGCCGCAATTTAAAACCAAAAAGAAATGGAGTAGGTGTAGTTATATGCCCTTGGAACTTCCCGATCGCAATAACTTACCAACATATTTTAGCTCTACTCGCTGCAGGTAACAGTGCAATTGTTAAGCCAGCACCCGAGTCTATTCACTCAACTTATAAGTTATGTGAGATTTTGTGGGAAGCTGGAGTACCAAAGTCGGCTCTACAGTTTGTACCTTGTGATAATCAGGTTGCTTCACATCTTGTAGCAAATGAGAAAGTAACCCATATAGGCTTCACTGGTAGTACAGAAACAGCCTTGAAGATACAATCAATGAATTCTTCAGCAGATTTTGTAGGTGAAACTGGAGGAGTAAATACGCTAATAATTGATGGGAAATGTGATCTTAAAGAAGCCGCAAAAGAAATAATTATTAAAGGAATGGGATTCTCTAAACAAAAATGTTCAGGGGTTGGGTACGTTTTGGTTACCCCAGAAGTAGACCGTCCAAAGCTAGAGGAATACCTAGTTGAAATGGCAAAAAACTTGAAAGTTGGAAGCGCTCTAGATGTTGATACTGACATTGTCCCACTTATAAGGCCTCTATACGAAGGTGATAAGCTTCATCGATCAATGTCAGAGTGTGATGAAGGAGAGTGGTGGGTTCTAAAACCTGGACATGAAGCAGCAGATGTATGGTCGCCAGGTATAAAAGCAGTCTCAAGGTTTGAATCATATCCGCAAAACTGGAAAGAAGTTTTTGCGCCACTCATTCATATCGTAAATGTGCCAAATGTTGAAGCTGCAGTAGATATGCAGGAAGCAACAGGTTTTGGTCTAACAGGTGGAATAATCAGCTCAAGCAAGGAAGCTCAAGAATATGTATTGAAACACATGAGGGTAGGCAACGTATATATCCGAAAAACTATCGTTGGGGCTCGAGCAGGAGTTGAAGATTTCGGTGATGGTAGAGGGCTATCACATGTAGGAATGCATGGTATTAAAACAGGAACAATAGAGTTCTTATTGATGCATGCTCATGTTAAAACTCGAATAGAAAGTGTTCCATCAGATAAAGATATTTCTGATGATGAACTAAGAATGATGTACGAGGGTGTTAAGCAAGCTTGGCTAGACATCAAGGGTAAAATAAGGAGTACTATAGATATAGACCCTTTACAGGTCTTAAGGAACTACATCGACTGCGTAGAAAGTTATTTCAGTCAAAAGCATTACACAGACACGCCACTTAAAGGCGAAGAGAACTACAGAGAGTTTGTTCCAGCTGGGCCACAAATTATTCGAGTACATCCTTTCGATAATGTGGGGCAAACTTTAGCAGAAATATATGCGTGCATAGTTGCAGGCAATGAAGTAACAGTTTCGTTTGCACATAGCAGGGATACAAAGCTCGAACGCATAAGAGATATGTTAGCGCAGTGTGAGGGCGTAGAGTTGTTGTATCAAGATACAAATGAGTTTTGTAATTATATTGCAGATGGAAATTTCATTTGTATTCACGAATCCAGGCCAAGTAAAGCAGTCGAAAAGCAAGCAAACGAATCTGGTGTATTCATAAATAGAAGAAAACCTACTGGCGATCCAAGAGTTGATTTAATACCTCAGTATCGCCAAAAGTCTGTAACAAATGTATATACAAGTCACGGTAACGACGGCCTACACGCACTTAATGATTAGTCAAAATAAATTTGACAAGTTTTTTTACATTGCTAGAATCCATAAGAACTTTAAATAAACAAATGTTCAGACATCAACTTCTACTTCTAGGACTCCTCTAAGAGATCAGGGAACTGTGAAGTAGTTTGTATGCCTGGTCTCAATAGAGTCCGGGATTTTTTTATGCACAAAATTAAAATTTAATTATAAAAATATGAATGCAGTAAACACGCCCGAAGCACCAGTCGCTCCAGACACAATTGCTGAAGGGACGGAAACTTCAGGGGCAAAAGAAGCAGCTGATGTCAGCGAAATTATGGCAGAAATATTGCCCGATATAGCAAAAAGCATGGGTTTACCTGCTGGAACCACCTGGGACACCGTAAGACAAGCTAGGGCAGATCATGTAGCTGAAACTCATGGGTATCCATCAGGAATGACTATGGAAGAAATCCATTTCAGAGCTGTTAAAGAAAGTCATGGTCATCCAGAGGCTAGAGACAGAGATCATTTAAGAAGATTAGTAGCTATCGATAAGGCTATTAAAAATGGTATTAATCCAGAAAGATTAGATACTCGTTCAACAGAGCAAATTCAACGATTAGCACATCACGCATTCTTATGTGTCTGCAGAGGTATACCAATTACTACCCCAAAAGCAGAAATCACAAGGATGGTAAACGAAGGTATTTACCCAAACGCTGAATAATTATCTCGCCACGAAGCTAGTCGCCCCAAGCCAGGCAAGGTTGAATATAGCCCTTTGCGTACGTGCGTAAACTGGGCTCTGCAATATGAGCCCAATGATTTCATCAGAGTTCAATGAGATAATAGAAACTTTATCTTCATAGATATTAATTTCGTACTCAATCATGAACTCTTTTGGATTTATAAACAGGATTTCGACGAACTCTATCGTCTCTTCGTAGTTTGGATAATATTTATCGATATAACCAAGAGCATCATCAGAGATAGGCGATAGCATCCGGGACTTAATTTCATTATCGATTTTATTTTTTGCATATTTACGAATATATTCATCTGGCAGTACTTCAGGCAATGCAGCTAGATTTGTATACCCAAGGATTTCACCTTCTGAATCAAGCGTGTCTTCAAAGATATTTTTAAGTCCATTAAGCCCTTCGTAGTATTGAATCTTAGGTTTATATGCCAAAGAATTAGTCAGAGAAAGCAGCTCAGGCAAAAGCTTTTGAGCTTTTGTGTATTTCTCTTCTAACTGATTAACAAGTACTCGAGGGCTCTCGACTGTAAAGTATTTCATATTGTTTCTGCTAAGCGAACTCACTAGTCCTTTCTTAACTAGATTATCTAAAGTGTGGTAGCAACTTACTCTGTGTACGCCAGCTTTCTTTGCAATTGCAGATACGTAAGATCCCCCTAGTTCCAGGACGGCAAGATAAACTTTTGCCTCTTCATCTGTTAATCCAAGTGCTGATAAATCATTTTCAAGCATATGTTGTAGAATATTTTCTACAGTAAATTTAGCACGAGCAAAGCGCTTGTGCAAGCCAAACAGAACGCGTGCTCAAGTTAAGAGTAAAGCTCTATGTATAGACAAGATTACAATGGGGTGCTAGATTGGCTTTCAGTTTAAAATTCAATTATGAGCGTAGTTAAAAAATGCTTATTGACCGGAGAAGAGTTCATCATCACAGATGATGAGATAGCACACATTAAAAAGATGAGTTTCAAGTTTGGTGGCAAGACTGTAGAACTGCCTCTGCCAAATCTTTGCCCAGACGAAAGAGCAAAGATCAGAACTGCGTATCGAAACGAACAGTTTATGTATCAGAGAAAATCAGATTTATCTGACAAGCAGTTAATATCTGTTTATTCAGCTGATAAAGATTTTACAATTTACTCTCAAGAAGAATGGAACAGCGACAACTGGGATGCCATGGACTATGGCAGAGACTTTGATTTCTCAAGACCATTCTTCGAACAGTTCGCAGAGCTAGACAAAGATGTTCCAAAAATTGCATTAGTTACAGTTGGCAACGAAAACAGTCCTTACACTACAGGAACCGGGTATTGTAAAAACTGTCATTTAATAAACTCTTCTGAGTACTGTGAAGATTGTTATTATGGAAAACTAATCCAGTCATCTAAAAGTTCTGTAGATTGTTCATATTTATACAATTCAGAGCTTTGTTATCAATGTTTTTCTGTGAATAACTCGTACTCATGTGTTTATCTTTCTTATAGTCAAAACTGTTCAGACTGTTGGTTCTCAGAAAACTTAAATGGATGCAAAGACTGTTTCTTATGTACGAACCTTACGAGAAAACAGTACTGCTTCATGAATGAGCAATTAACAAAAGAAGAATATGAAGAAAAAGTTAAAGAGTTCAAAGGTTCACACCAAGGATTCATAAAAGCTTTAGAAATTCTTGCCGATCTCAGAAAAAAACGAATATACAAATACGCCAACATCGTTAACTCGGTTAACTGTACAGGCGACTTCATAGAAAACTCAAAAAACTGTAACGACTGCTACGATGTTAATGATTCAGAAGATTGTAAATACGTAAGAGTTGGAGTTGAATGTAAAGATTGTTACGACTGCTCAAATATTTATATCAAGCCAGAATTGTCTTATCACTTTTTGGGTGCAATCGAGACTTTCCATGTTGCTTACTGTGTATACGTTTTTCATAGTCAAAACATCATATACTCTCACCACATCCATCACTGCAGCGATCTATTCGGATGTGTAGGATTAAAGCGTAAAAAATTCTGCATACTAAACAAACAGTACACAGAAGAAGAATACAACGAACTTGTACCGCGTATAGTTGAGCATATGAAAAAGACAGGTGAGTGGGGTTATTTCTTCCCACCTAAATATGCTCCATTCGGATACAACGAAACTTTATCAAACGAGTACTACCCTATGAGCAAAGAACAAATTTTAAGACGTGGATGGCTTTGGCATGAAGAATCAAAAAACGCAGCCTACCAAGGCCAACACTACGTGCCAGAAGACAACATAAGCGACGTCGATGATGAAATCACAAAGAAGATCTTAGAGTGCGAAGTGACAGGCAAGTTGTACAAAGTGATTCCACAAGAACTTAAGTTCTACCGGCAATTACAAATTCCAATCCCTCGAAAATCCCCAGACCAAAGACACATCGAAAGAATGCAACTCAGAAACACGCGAAAACTCTACCAAAGAAATTGTGACAAGTGCCAACTCAAAGTGGAGTCTACTTACGCACCAAACAGACCAGAAACTATTTACTGTGAACAGTGTTATTTAGAAGAAATTAGTTAATTTATTATGTTAGACACAATAAGACAGCCCGACCAAATAGATCAAGATTGGCAACCATATGTTGATGCAATGAAATTTATGGAAGAGAATATGGGTATACCCGCCCCAGAACAAATGGGAAGAGATAGTCATGAATTTTTCTGCTACAACGGTGAACTAATAAGGTTCTATGGTGAAAATACAGCACTCTTGCACGGAATAGCTCTTGCGATTAAAGGCGAAGAGATCACAACATTAGACAGAATGAATGGATCAAGCGGAGTTGCTGCAGTTATTGATAATATCAGAGGCCGAATCCCTTTCGGGGTTGGGAAACAGTTTTTAGGCATGAAAAAAGGAGCAGGAATATATTTAGAAGCAGAACATGATAAACT
>JAUHYY010000042.1 GCA_030426295.1 bacterium | reverse complement strand
TTGTATCTAAGAGTATTGAAGGAGCACAAAAAAGAGTTGAAGGTCGTAACTTTGATGTTCGAAAACATATCGTTGAGTATGATGATGTGATGAATCATCATAGAGAAATTATTTATTCAAAGAGACGAAAATTACTTTTTGAAGAAGATATTCACGATGAAATTTTAAGATTGATAAAAGAAGAAGTTGAATCAATAGTTGCTGGTCAAAGATTGCCTGAGGGTGGTCATGATTTCCAAGAGATTATTGAGACTGTTGCTGCTATTTATAGAGGTCAAAATCTACCGGTTGTATCAGATATTGATGGTCTTGATGAGGCTCAAGTAGTTGATAAACTTCAGAATTATCTATTGTCTAGATATGAAGAGCTTGAGAGTACTTTGAATGATTCTTCTATTATGAGGCAGGTTGAACGAGAAGTTTATTTAAGTACTATTGATAGTTTCTGGATGGAGCATATTGATGATATGTCTTATCTGAGACAAAATGTTGCTTTAGAAGCTTATGGTCAAAGAAATCCACTTATCGAGTATAAGAACCAAGCCTTTGGAATGTTCAAGAGACTGCAGTCAAATATAGATTTTGCAGTAGTGAATACTTTGTTTAAAGTTGAGATTAAGCCTCGACTAGATATTACTGATGAGGTTCCAGCGAATGCTGAGCTAAAGACAAATGAGAGTCAGATTGAAAGTAATTTGTCTGGAGGTGAGGCTCCACAAAAGTCAGCTGATAATGTTGAAAAGGTAGGTCGAAATGAATCTTGCCCATGTGGAAGTGGTAAGAAGTACAAAAAATGTCACGGAGCTTAGTCTAAGAGATCCCAAACTAAATTAAATGTATTTTCTGCTAGTCTATTTAGCATTGGGCTTTCCATGATTACTCCTGAGAATTTGTCGTTGTCGTAAAAAATAATCGAGATCTTGTTGTCGTATAGGTATAGATCAGTTTTAATTTTGTATTTTTGTGGGATTGTTTTTGCGTCTTTGAGTTCGAGTTTCTCACGGATTTTACTCTTTGGGTTAGTGTTTTCTGACTGTAGTTCTTTGATCGATATTTTCTTTTTAATTCTTTGTTTATCAAATTCTTCATCGATAAAGTTTCTTAGTTTTTCTGGTTTTTCGTCTGAGTTTGTTACGGCTTTTAGGTTCTTTGCTTCTAAGATGTCGTTGTATATGTTTTTTGTATTTTCGAACCCTTCGAATACAGTTAGCTTTGGTTTTGCTGTGTTACCTTGCTCGATTTGGTAAAGGGTTTCGATATTTTCTTCTAGTTCTTGAGAGTATCGTTCTAGTCTCTTTTTTTGTGCTTTTATGAACTCGAGTAGGTTGTCAGGTTCGCTTGCAGAGAAGTATTTGATGCTAGCTTTGTTGTAACTTGTTACAAGCCCTTTGTCGATTAAGGAGTTTAAGATTACGTAGCAGGTAGTTCGGTTGATTTCTGCTTTTTTAGCGATAGTACTTGCTGGTTGTGCCCCAAGTTCAAGTAAGCCTAAGTAAACTTTACTTTCTTTGTCTGATAGACCGATCTTTGTGAGTATATCTAGAAACATGTGTTTATCTTAGTTTGTGCTGTTTATAATTTCGTTAAATATTTCTTCGATTTCGTTTAATGTGTTTACTCTTACAAGTCTGAACCTGTATTTGCTGGCGTTTTTGAAGCCGTGGATGTAATTAGACAAATGTTTTCTCATTTCGATTATTCCTTTCTTTTCGCCTTTAAATTCGCATGCTAGTTTTGCTTGTCTAAGGATAGTTGGGAGCTTTTCTTCGAGAGTAGTAGGGCCTTTATATTCCTTGCCATCAAAGTAAGCCTGTACTTCTTTCATTATCCAAGGGTTTCCGTATGTTCCTCGTCCAATCATTACACCGTCTAGGTTACCGATTTTTTGTTGAACATTTTCAACAGTGAGTATATCACCATTTCCTGTAATTGGAACCCCAGCTTGCTTTTTAACTTCATATATTGGTTCCCAGTCTGACATTCCAGTGTATTTTTGTTTAGTCGTTCTTCCGTGTAAGGCAATGTGTTTCGCTCCTGAACTTTCTAGGTTTTTCGTGAAATTCAGTAGTGTTGGAAGATCAAATTTTCCGAATCCTATTCTCATTTTTACAGACACATCAAGTGATGTTGCCTGTTGAGTTGCGTCAACAATTTTAAATGCAAGTTCTGGTTCTTCGAAAAGTGCAGAACCTCTACAGGTGGCAATAATTTTTCCAGAAGGACATCCCATGTTGATATCTATGCCGTCTACGCCCATATCTTCGAGTATTTTTGCGGATTCAGCCATTACTGCTGGATCACTACCGAATATTTGAGCGATTAATGGTCTTTCAATTTCAGGTTTGAATTCTATTCTTTTGAAGCTTTTTCGGTTCCCAAATTTTAACCCATCTGCTGATGTGAATTCAGTGAAGCAAATTACTTTAGGTTCTACCTCTTTAATTATTTGTCTGTATGCTGAATCTGTGTAGCCTTCCATTGGTGCTAAGCAGAGTAGAGGAGTTTTTTGGTCTTTCCATCGGAATGTCATTTTTGCGGCGTTATGCTTGACTTGCGCTATAGTACTGTTATAGTTGCGTCTTGTAAATATATATTATGTCTAATCGTAAATTTGGAATCGCAGGTTATCCTGATCATCAGGAAGGTGTAAACATGGTAATGCCAGGAATGGTTATTCCTGCTGTTGATGCAGCTAGTTATGAAGGGCATCTTTCTGGTGATGATCCTTATAATCCGATTCAACACTTAATGCATGTCTCAAGTGGGCAGGTTAGAGATAGCCTTAGTTTAATTTTAGATGACCCACATGCAGTTGAAATTGCTGAGCAGTTAGATTCAATAGGTGTATGCATGCGTGATCTTAATGCGATGATTAGAGGAGGTTTATCTAGAAGTTTTATTATTGAAAGAGCTATATTTTATGCAGATAAAGATAGAAAGTTGCCTGAAATAGACCGCGAGGGTATGGCTGAATTAATTGGAGGCTACTATGATTGTTTTACTAGAACCGCTTAAAGATTATCTTTTGCCCTTGAGCGCTTTGGATTCTTAGATCTATGTAGTCTAGGTTATCGTTGTAGATGTCAATTTTTGGTATAGCGTTTTTTAGTTTTTTTAGTTGGTCTGAGTAACCAACTTCGATATCTAACCAGATTTCGAATCCTCGTTCAGTTGTTAAATGTACTTCTCTTGCTTTATCTAAAAATTCGATGTTGTCGACTCGCATGTTGAATTTTTCTTCGTATTCCTTTTTTGCGCCTAAGATGTAGTTTAAGTTTTTTTCGTTGATTACGTGAGCCCCAAGGTTGAATGCTTTTGTAGAGGCAAGACCTATGAAAGGTAGATTTTGATTTATTACATCTTTTTCCATTAATACTCCTGAAGCATTAATTACAAAGTTCTTTTTAATTCTTTGTGGTCCAACATAGTTTGTTAAGTTTGCTACTTTTTCGAAGCGGGCGTAGGTTATTGCTATCGTTTTTGGGAACTTCTTTTTTACTTCAAGTTCTGCAAGATTGTCGATTTGATTAACTAGGCTTTTTTGAACGTCTTCAGCCTTAATAAGCAATAAATTTTTATCGCGTAGAGGTTCTACAAATCTTCTAATTTGTGCGTTTTCTGATTCTGCTTCACCTTCGTATACATTTATGTTTTTTACTTTAGCGAAGTTTGTGAAGAATAATATGTATGTAAAAAAGAGTGCTATCGCTATGAATATAGCTAACCCTTTTTTAGATGAGAACTTTGTTGGCGCGTTAACATTGGCATTTGTTAAGAAGAGTTTCTTTGAGAAATTTTTCAGACTTGGGAGTTTTTTTCGTTTTTTACGAACTCTATTCTTTGGTTTGTGAAGTAGAGTTTTGTTGCTTTTGTACTTCAGTTTTCCAAACTTCTCTTTTGTTTTAGCCGAAAATTTACTTTTTTTGTAGTCTGCCATAGTGAGACAATTTTAATTAAAAGATTAATGATTTAACAGGTGTATTTTTTGTGATAGGATTTGGCCATATATACTTTATTTTTATGGTCATGGAAATATACGACGTGATAGTCATCGGTGGAGGATGTGCCGGTGCGAGCGCTGGAATGTACAGTGCTAGATTTAATATGAGTACTCTAGTGTTTGCAGAGCAGCCGGGAGGATTGATCACGACAACACATTTAGTAGAGAATTATCCTGGAATTAAAAAGATTACTGGGCCTGATATGGGGCAAGTGTTCATGGAGCATGCTATGGAATCAGGTGCAAAATTTGAGTTTAGTCGCGTGAATACAATTGAGAAAGTTGAGCATGAAGGTAAGCCTGTTTTCAAACTCGAAGCAGGTGGTAAAGAATTCTTTGCTTGGACTGTCACTCTTGCTACAGGTACAAAACATAAGCATTTGGGTGTTCCTGGTGAAGAAGAATATGCAAATAAGGGAGTATCTTATTGTGCTTTGTGTGATGCTGCTTTCTTTAAAGATAAAACTTGTGCCATTGTAGGTGGTGGTGACTCAGCTGCGATTGAAGCTAATATTTTGAGTCAGCATTGTGGGAAAGTTTATGTTTTGGTTAGAAAAGATTTCATGCGAGCCGAACCAGTTAACCAAGATAGAATTGAAAAAGATCCTAAAGTTGAGATTAAATATATGACTGAGATTGAATCGATTGAAGGTGATGGGGAAAAGGTTACTCATGTTAAGTTGAAAGATGGATCTGATCTTGAACTTGATGGTGTATTTATGGCTATTGGTCATGATCCGCAAAATGAGTTGGCTAAACAGATTGGCGCTGAAGTAAATGAAAGAGGTGATGTGATTATTAATCGAGAGGCAGAGACAAATGTTCCTGGGTTTTATGCTGCAGGAGATATAACTGATGCAAAATTCAAGCAGGCTATAATTGGTGCTGCTGAAGGAGTTTATGCTTCTGTTATGTCTTATAACTATTTACAAGAACTTCATGGTTAAGGTTTTACTGCTCGATAATTACGATTCGTTTACATACAATTTGTATCAATATTTGTGTAAACTGGGAGCTAAAGTTCAAGTTTTTAAGAATGATGAAATCACTTTAGATGAAATCAAGGCTCTCGCTTTTACGCATATTGTCATTTCACCTGGGCCAGGTAGTCCGCATAATCCATTAGATGTTGGGGTTTGCTCTGAAGTTATTGAAGATATGTATTTAAGTATGCCGATTCTTGGAGTTTGTTTAGGGTGTCAGCTTATTTCAGTTGTATTTGGCGGCAAAGTTGTTGGAGCTGGTGAGATTGTTCATGGGATGAGGAGTAAGGTTAAGATTGATAGCTCAAAGTTGTTTGAAGGTTTGGATTCTGAAATTGAAGTGATGAGGTATCATTCTTTGATGGTTGATGAAGGCAGTTTGCCTGAAGTATTGAGGGTTACTTCTAGTACTGAAGATGGAATTATCATGTCGCTTGAGCATAATGATGCACCACTTTTTGGGGTTCAGTTTCACCCTGAAAGTATTGGAACTGAAACTGGTCATAATATCCTTAAAAACTTCTTGAATGTATAAAGAAATCCTTAAATATTGGTTTGGTGAATTAAATGAAAATGGAATGCCAAAAGAGCAGAAATATGATTTATGGTTTGGTAAGTCAGAAGAGACTGATAAGTATTTAACTGATGAATACAAGGATTTACTTGAATCAGCAAAAAGAGGGGAGCTTGATGATTGGAAAAATGAACCTGATTCTTTGGTTGCGCTTATTGTGCTTCTAGATCAGTTCTCACGAAATATATATCGTGATACTTCTGGTATGTTTGCTGCTGATAGTCAGGCTTTGGAGCTTGCTAAGTTGTCTTTAGATTTTGAGATTCCTACTATTTATAAGGTTTTTACTTACATGCCATTTATGCACAGTGAGGATTTAGAAGAGCAGAATAGGTGTGTTGAGCTGTTCGAAGATTTGGTTGATAAAACTGATGGTGAAGCTAAAGAATCTGTTAAAAATAATTTAGATTATGCGATTCAGCATAGAGATATCGTAGAAAAGTATGGAAGGTTTCCTCATAGAAATGAAATTTTGGGACGTGAGTCGACTTCTGAAGAGTTGGAGTATTTGGCTAAACCTGGGGCAGGATTTTAACTGGAGGCCGTATTTGAATTGACAAATTCTTGTTAATAGGGTTTAATAGGCTCTAATTTAATTTTATGAGTGTTAATTTTGGTATAGAGCAAAAGCGAGTCTTTCATGATGCACGTGATGAAATTAAAGAAATTATTTCTGACCCTTTTTTTGAAGCTATTAGGGAAGATTTAGAGAATGCCTTTAAAGAAGCGTATAAATCTCTAAGGGGTAATCCACCAGTTAATGATTTAGAGATGGCTGATTTGTGTGCCATGATAAGCGGTCCTCTGAGAGGTTTGGAAAAACAGGTGAGTTCATCTGATGATGTTGAGTTCAGGGTTAGTTCTAGTTCTTTGCTTGAGCGTATTACGAAAGTTAGAACTAAGGTTAGGTTATGTTTTAAACATCATATGAGGAGGGAAGGCCTTTGGGAGTCTATTGATCTTGTTGATGAAGAATCTGCTATTGGTTTTGTGAGAAAGATAGTTTCTATACAACTAGACTTGCCGGTTGATGCACCGTCGAAAGATGATCCTGAATTTGATGTTTATCGAACTAGACTACTAGATATGAAGCATAAAGATTTTGCAGGCTATTATGGCTTGAGTTGTTTTTTAAATAAGCAACATAGTAATACAGCTACTTTTGAGAGTTATGCAGATTTAGTAAGTGCGGCATTTCCTGAATATGATTTGTATGATGAATTATCTTCTAGAAGACCTGAGCGGACTTGGACTGACTCAGAAAGTTTATGTGCTAATGTTAAAGAGGCTGCATATGAATATTTAGGTATTCCTATGATAGCTCCAGATAAAGACACAAACCCAGATGAATGGGAGAGGGTACGTCATTTAATATTATCGATAGATCATAAGTCTTTCATTGAAGATATGGATTGCAAGGAAGCTTTACGGTACTGTGGTAATTCTCATTATTTAGTATTAGTTTTTGTTTATGGTGAAGACTATGAATTAGAAGAAGAGTTGAAATCTAAGATGAAAAATCCAGAGACATATTCATGGTCAACTAGAGAAGAAACTATTCAAAATGTTAGGAATGTTGTAGGGAGGGGGACTAGTTTTGAAAATTTACCAGAAGTGGGTACAACCCGTTGGTGGTCATTGATCAGTAGTTTTATTGTTTCTAAGCGAGATATGATTAATTATTATCATTTAGGAGGAGGTTTTAATAAAAATATATACTTCTCATCTCATATTGATTTGTTAGTTGCGGCATTTCCTGAGTTAGATATGAAGCCTTGGTTTTTTACAAAATGGGGAAGCAAATTGATAGCTGAAAGAGCAAAGAAAGGTATTAAAGTTGCTCCGACTATGGAGTATAAAGATTTATGTAGATCTCTTTTGAAAGGACAAGAAGATCTTTTAGCAGATGTTGTCGATTCTTTTTATGATTTAGGTATAGGTGCACGCTCTACTTTGGTAGATGAAAGTCTTTTTAAAACTTTAGCTAGTTTTAGATTTGGGCAGTCTATATTAACTATGGGGTATTTTTCACCTGTTAATTTAGAACGCTTGTGGAGAACTTGTACTTACGATTTACGTAGAGCTCTTCAGTATAGATTTCAATCAAGAAATGGGGATATCAATGATTTGCTTCCTCAAGAACCTGCTGCGGAGTAAGTCCGATTAGTTCGTCGTTTAGTATTTCTGTTCCTAGTTCTTGTGCTAAATAATTTACTTCTGCGTAAACGTCTTTTTTGTTTGTGCGTTTGTAGTCTGTTAGGTTCATTGAAACTTGTGCACAGTCCAGATCGGCGAGGTAGAGTCCGATTGCTTTCACGCCTGGTAGACCACCATCTCTTTCTCGAATTTTGTTGGCAATTTGTTTTGCAATTTTTATGTCAGAGGTTTTTAGGTTTATGTTGTAGGCTACTAAAAATTCTCTTACTCCTAGGCAAGTAGCGCCGGCTTTACCGAGCTTAGCTGGGCCGTAGTCGGGTTTAAATTCTGTGATTCTGGTTTTTAGCTCTTCGTATCCTTTACCACGAACAACGGCAAGGTTTTGTCTTTCGTGAGATGTTGCGGCTCTTTCGTATAAGTAGATTGGTATGTATAGTTCTGTGCTGATTTTTTCGGCAAGTCGATTTGCAAGTTCTATACATTCTTCAAAAGAAATTTCTTTTATTGGTACTAGTGGTAAAACGTCTGTTGCTCCGACGCGTGGGTGTACTCCAGTTTGGGTAGTCATGTCTATTAATTCGGCTGCAGCTTCTACCATTTTGAAAGCTGCTTCTTCAACTGCATTTGGGCTTCCGATAAATGTGATTACAGTTCGGTTGTGATCAATGTCGCTTGTGTGGTCTAATATTTTGATGTCTTCTACTGATCCTATAGTGTCTAATAATATTTCGACGTTGCTTGGGTCACTTGTTGAAAAGTTGGGAATACACTCGACAATTTGATTGTTCATGGTTATGCTTAGTTCTACAGATTAAGTATAACAATATGCAAGAAATTTTAGCCATAGCAACTATTGCGCTTTTGGGTGCTATGAGTCCTGGTCCGGATTTTGTAATTGTTTCTAAAAATTCACTTAAATATAATAGTAAAATTGGTTTTTACACAGCTTTGGGTGTAGGTTTGGGAATAATGGTACACGTTACGTATATCTTGATTGGTATTGGTGTATT
>JAUHYY010000041.1 GCA_030426295.1 bacterium | reverse complement strand
GAGATAGCCGCTTATTAATGTTTTGATTAATCATTTCATAAACTTTTTGCGCCAAATTTGCTATCGAGGCAAACTTCAATCTTTCAGCCTCAGAATTAGTTGATAACATATTATATCTAGCAAAGTTCATAAACAGCCAAAAGAATTCATTGAGCATTATTTTATCAAGTTTAGATACCTTTTCTGCATATTCAATCAGTTCGTCAACAGCACCATCCTTATAAAAATAACTTAACTCCTGAAACCAAGCATTATAAGCCTCAAACAAATCGTTGTCTTCAATAAGGTCCATAGCCTTACCAATATGACCAGCAGAAAACTCAGTGGCTCGCTTCAAATAGTACTCATCAAGCCCATTATAATGCTCCTGCAAGTGCTTATACATATCAGTAGTATCGCAGCAGCTCGCTCTATTAACCCTACACCTAGAAACCACAGTATCAAGCAACTTCGTTTCATCAGAAGTACTCATCAAAAAGAGCACTCTCTCAGGAGGTTCTTCAAGTATCTTAAGCAAAGAATTAGCAGCAGGAATAGTCATCCTCTCAGCATTTTGTATTACAACAATCTTCCAATTACTTTGAGTACTAAGGTTTAAATTTTCTTTTAGTTTACGGATCGTTTCAATTTTTATTTTCTGCCCATCATCTTCAATCAAAAAAGTATCTAGATGCGTACCTTCAGAAATTGCTCTAGAGGTTTTAGCTTCATCTAGATTATCCCCCTCACATTGTAATATTTGTGCAAGCCTTTTTAGAATCGAAAACTTACCTATCTTATCAGGCCCAGCAAGCAGCAGAGCATGCGGAAACCCCTCAGATTCTAGTTCTTTCTCAAGCAACAAAAGCAGTTTTTCCTGACCAAATATTTTCCAGTCATATTGAAGTTGGTCGCTCATTTGTATAAATTAGTGGAAGTGAATTATAACCAATTTCTTTAATGAGATCCATCTTACAAATCCCACTAGTAATAGTAGTAATTCTTTTAGTAATAGTAATAACAGGTTGCAACATGAACACAACAACTACAAAAGCAGTAATACAAACAACAGAAGGGGCCATGACTGTTGAGCTCTACCCAAAGAGTGCTCCAGAAACAGTAAAGAACTTCGTAGAGCTTGCCAAAGCAGGTAAGTACGACGGAACGCCTTTCCACAGAGTTATCGAAGACTTCATGATTCAAACAGGTGATTTTGAAAACCAAAACGGTACTGGAGGTCACTCATACAAAGGACCAGGAACAAAGTTCCAAGATGAATTCGACGACGAACTAACTCACAGCTATGGAACCCTTTCAATGGCAAACGCTGGGCCAAACACTAACGGAAGCCAATTCTTCATCGTTCACGCCAAAGAAGGAACCCCTTTCTTAGATGGTAAACACTCTATCTTCGGTAAAGTTACAGAAGGCGAAGAAGTAATCGAGACAATCGCAACAACAGAAACAGACGGATTCGATAGGCCAACTGAAGAAATCCTAATAGAGACAATTACTGTTGAATAATCAACAAAACAAACCAAACACTAAAAAAGCCCTGAATCTTCAGGGCTTTTTCTATTCTATTAACCATTATCCATTATCTATCAACTAGCTTGGATAAACTTCTTTCACTACAGCTTCGAAAGCTTTTTCGTGATGTAAAGCTAGATCAGCTAGTACTTTTCTGTTTAGTTTTACATTTTTTTGAGTCATACCTCCGATAAGTCGGCTGTATTTCTTAGCTGGGTCTAATTGTTTTAGTCCAGCAGAGATTCTTGCAATCCATAGCTGTCTGAAGTCTCTCTTTTTAAGCTTTCTACCTACGTAAGCATGTAGACCAGCTTTCATCCATGCTTGCTTAGCTAACTTGAATACCTTGCTGTTTTTGCTTCGGTAACCCTTAGTAGCATTAAGGATGTTTTTTCTCTTTTTTCGTGCGTGTACACTTCTTTTTACTCTTACCATTGTTTATTAACCGTTAGGAAGTAATCTATCTAAAATTTTTGTCTTTGTTGGAGAAGCTTCTACTCTATCTACTCTTTTAGCTCTCTTTGATTTGTTGATCAAAAGATGATTTCTAGCAGCTTTTTGAAGCATTTTTTTACCTTTACCACCTTTAGTAGTTTTCACTCTTTTAGCGGCAGCTTTTCTAGTTTTAGCAGCTGATTTATTCTTAGGCATACTACTGAATTATTATATTTATTATTATTTCTTTGGAGCTAGGATCATCATGAGGTTGTTACCTTGTCTCTTTGGAGGAGTATCAACATCTGCGATTTCTTCTAGAGATTCCTGGAATTTCTTTAGCTTATCGTATCCAAGTTCTGGATGAGCTGCTTCTCTACCTTTGAAGATCAACGAGATCTTAACTAGGTTTCGAGCATTTAGAAATTTCTCAGCTCTCTTGATCTTTACATTAAGGTCATGTTCTTCAGTTCGTATTCCGATTCTGATCACCTTAACTTCAGTTTGTTTTTGGGCTTTCTTTTGAGCTTGATCTTGTTTCTTTTGTTTGTACAAGTGCTTACCGTAATCCATTATTTTACATACTGGAGGGTGAGCAGTTGGCGAAACTTCTACTAGATCTTGCCCTACTTCTGCCGCCATTGCTTTCGCTTTACTTAGACCCATGATCCCATGCTGATCACCATCGTGACCGATTAGGCGAATAGTTGGAGATTTGATGTCGTCATTAATTCGAAAGGTTTTTATAGGCGAAAGGTTAAAGCCTGAAAGCGCTAAGGGATGATACGTATAGACAAACCTACTGTCAAGCCGAATTTATGGGTAATCAAAGGGGGCTTTCAATTGACTTTAGCTAAAACTCCCCCCTTCCCTTCAAGGCCCTCTTAAGTGTAAGCGAATCCGCATAGTCAAGATCCCCACCTACCGGCATACCACTAGCAATTCTTGTGATATTCAAGCCGTTTCCTTTTAGATGTTCATGAATGTAAAGCGCAGTAGCTTCACCTTCAGTATTTGTATTATTAGCAAGAATAAGCTCCTCAACTTTGTCGGCCTCATCTTTAGATTCAAGTCTATTAAATAACTCATGAAGTTTCAGATCATCAGGACCAACATTATCAAGTGGTGACAAAGCTCCATGCAGAACATGATAAACCCCATTGAATTCCATGGTGCTCTCAAGTGCAATCAAATCAAGTACATCTTCAACTACACAAACTGTCTTATGGTTTCTTGATGGATTATCACAAATTTTACAAACTCTTTCAGTCGTAAGATTAAAACACTCTTCACAGAAATGAACGCCATCTTTTATACCAAGTATAGCACCAGCAAGCTTATCGATCTTTTCGTCATCTTGTCTCAATAAATGAAAAGCCAGTCTTTGAGCAGACTTCTTACCAACAGTAGGAAGCTTAGCAAGCTCCTCAATCAAATCAGTAACGCATTCCGGTAAAAAGCGATTATTCAAATCCATATTAGCTAATCAATTTCAAAAATTCTGACCTGGTATTATCTTTCTCTTTAAATAGTCCCTTCATCGCAGATGTAGAAACTCGGCTTCCTTGCTTTTGCACACCTCGAGCCATCATGCACATATGTTGAGCTTCGATAACAACGCCAACTCCTTTTGGATCAAGCAGGTCTTCAATACTCTTAGCAATTTGCTGAGTCAGTCTTTCTTGATTCTGTAGTCTTCTCGCAAAGATATCTACAATTCTAGGAATCTTTGAAAGCCCAACAATCTTACCGTTTGGAATGTATCCAATATGAGCTTTACCCCAAAAAGGTAGCATGTGATGCTCACATGAAGAATAAAACTCGATATCTTTCACCACTATCATCTCATCATATTTTTCATCATCAAAAACAGTCAAAATATCTTCTGGCTTTTGCTCATAACCACCAAACAAGGTATCCATGGCTTCTGCATAACGTCGAGGAGTATCCTTAAGCCCTTCTCTATCTGCATCTTCACCAAGCAATTCGATTATCGCTCTCGCATGTTCTTTAAGTTGTTCTTTATCCATAGAAAATATGTTCTCTTAACCAGTCATAGAAATAGGTTCCCGGTATAAGCTCTGGATGGAATGTCGTCACAAGAATGTTTCCCAGCCGAACCATAACAGGATTGTCATTATAGCTAATCAAAGTCTTAATGTCTTTACCAATTTTAGTGATCTTTGGAGCACGTATAAAAGCCACTTCAAACTTCTTGCCATCAAGTTCAAGCTCAGTCTGAAAACTATCAAGTTGGCTCCCATAAGCATTCCGCTCAATCCCTATATCAAGTACCTCAAGTGTATCAATTGGCTTCTTAGATTTCACGTCATCAGCAAGCAAGATCGCTCCAGCACAAGTACCCCAAACAGACATCCCTTTATTGATTCTTTCAACAATGGCCTTATCAAGACCACTTTTTTTCAGCAGCTTACTAATAGTGGTACTCTCACCACCGGGAATCACAAGCCCCTTAACAGAAACAAGATCAACTATATTGCGCACCAAACAAACATCAAAACCAGATTTCTCAAGAGCCTCTTTGTGCTCTGCAAAGTCACCCTGCAATGCTAGTACACCTACTTTCATATATTAATCTTAATACTTACTCTCACTCTTACCACCCCCTCTCAGACAGCTTAACATCAACTTCTTTCATATCCAGGCTAGCCATAGCATCACCAAGTCCATTTGAAATCTCAGCAAGTTTAGCAGGATTATCATAATGCATAGTCGCTTCTACCACGGCTTTCGCCATTTTCTCAGGATGCTCCGATTTAAAGATACCTGATCCAACAAAAACTCCTTCAGCTCCCATTTGCATCATAAGTGCAGCATCAGCAGGAGTAGCAATCCCACCAGCAACAAAAGTCACTACAGGTAGTCGACCACTATCTACAACATATTGTAGAAGCTCAACCGGAACTCTGTATTCTTTAGCTTTTGCCTTTAGGTTTCCTTTCTTCAATTCAGCAATTTGTTCCTTGATCATTCTTAGATGTCTTACAGCTTCAACAACATTACCAGTGCCAGCTTCTCCTTTAGTTCTAATCATAGAAGCTCCTTCATTTACGCGTCTAAGTGCTTCACCTAAATCAGTTGCTCCACACACAAATGGTACAGCAAATTTAGTCTTATCAACATGGAACTGCTCATCAGCAGGAGTCAAAACTTCACTTTCATCAATGTAATCCACGCCAATCGCCTCAAGTATTTGCGCTTCAACAAAATGACCAATCCGAACTTTTGCCATAACTGGGATAGAAACAGCCTCAATAATCTCTTTAATCATCTTTGGATCACTCATTCTCGCAACACCGCCATCTTTTCTAATGTCTGAAGGAACTCTCTCTAAAGCCATTACAGCAACTGCACCAGCTTCTTCAGCGATTTTTGCTTGTTTTGCATCTACTACATCCATAATTACACCTCCCTTAAGCATCTTAGCTAAGCCCTCTTTGAGCAAAGGAGTATTTTGTTGATTAGTCATATCTAAAGTTTTGTTTTATATAAGCCAAGAAACTTTAAGAACTTATTGGCGTTTTATCAAGTGTAATGAGCTGTCCTACTATTGACAGCGGCATACAATAGTGTAAGGTATAAACTCTTGTTATAATAAGTATATGAATAGACATTTAAGTGCTAAATCACTACTACCGTTAGCATTAACTGCTGCAACTGCATGTGGGCCAGATAACCCGGTGAACAATATAGATCCTAACATCGATCGGTTTGAAGCTTACCCTGTTTCAACTAATATCATTGCAGATGGAGTGAGGAACGATGCAGTCCATATAGTAGATGGTAATAATGGCCATAACAACGATATTGCTACACCTGGGCCATTAGTGGGGGAGATATCAGATCCGACAGATGTGTCTACGCCAAGACTTTATAATAGACCTACAAGTATGCCCGACGGTGCAGACGTATATTTTTTCCCGCAAGCATACGAGGGAGGATTCCCTTATAATGAAAGTGATAGAAATGTAGTTGGGCAAATCCCAAGATCTAGACATTTTGAAATAGGAGCATACTATCTAGAGGCACCGAATAAAGATCTTACTATGGATGCTAAATGGGATTTTGTACTCAATTGGTATGACAGACATGGAGGTCTGCCCCCGCTAACAGAAGAAGCTATCGCAAGCACACGATTCTATCTAATGAGTACATTGGGTGATATAGAGTGCGATGTGATTTTAGAAGAAGGAGAATTTAGATATTTGCCAGCCGGAGATGCATATTATGCACAGGTTGATTGTGGCGAAATTGAAGTTCCAGCCAATGGTGAAAATCAAGCTCATAGAATGTCATTAGTAGGAGACTTTAGTAATGTTGACGATGAAGGTAATAGACATTATGGCCTTGGCGGTTTATTTACAAGAGTTACACCTCAGCCGATATTTAATACTCTTGATTCATCAGATGATCTTGAAGAGGTAGTTGTAAATCAAACTTCAGCAGGTAGATTAGCCTCTGGAACAGTTGTATTCTATGAGACCCCTCAAAATACCTTATCCGTAGTTACAAAATACCCTCATGGAACCGGCGGTTTAGTTGGTGAAACAATACATGGAACTAAGGGGTTTTGGGGAGTAGTAGAAGGGGATCCAGTATTTGTAAGCCAAGCAGACACTATTTTAACTGGAGGTCAGAGAGTATACGACGATTATGGTATAGAGTTGCGACGAACTGAGTGGACCCCAGAGCAACTACGTGCAATATATCAATACCATACATTAGCAATTGGTACAGAAAATACTAATTATACTGATAGACTTTTGCCTGGAGAGGTCAACACTTCTACTCATAGAGCTATATTAAATCCACAAGAGTGTATAGATGCAGAAGTATGTCATGCAGGAAGATTATATAGAAACCTAGAAGAAAATGATTTAGGTGGGCCTGATTGCGAAATGCCAGATGAAGTTTGCGATATTGCCCCTGCAGCATATACTGCAGGTATATCTACCTATGTATTGCCTGATTACGAATCTACTCCATTTTTTGATCCTCTACATCCAAGTTTTGGAACAGCTTATTTTGACTTAAGCTTGTTATCAATGACAAGTGATGCTGAATCAATAGAAGTAGTCAGCCTAGATGGTACTCGCTTCGTTGTACCAGCAACAATAGCAGACAATAATGAAAAAACTTTTCATTTTGATATGGCTGCAAGGATCCCAAGTATAGTTGCCGATATGGATGTTGAATTTGGAGTTTGTTTTAGCGCAGAAGTTGATCCTGCTGCAGGAGAAATAATAACTACATTTTGTAGCTGCGAAGACGTAGTATTTACTCCAGATGGCTACTACAATTGCCCTCCAGAAACCGAAGAATAATTATGAACAATTTACGAACAATTACTGCACTTTGTACTGCATCACTTGCCGCTTGTTCAAGCCCAAATCAATCTACTAATATTGATACAGGTCTCGATGCTGGATACACGCAAGACGCTGATACTTCTTTGACTGACACTCAGTCCTATTTTGATGCAGAGCTAAACGAAGTATTTAGTTTAGATTCATCAGGTTCAAATACAGTAATTATTGATAGCGATGCATCTAATTCTCAAGAAATAGATGCAGAAAACCCAACTATCGCACGTGACTTACCGAGCGGAATTAACCCTGATCAGCCAGCAATATGGCCAGCAGGTTTAGAAGATGTTGCAGACATTGCAGCAGTTAATTACCAACATGGAATATTGATACCACGTGACGAATACAGAGTTATCGGTACCTACAATTACCTTGCAAATGAGCCAACACCAGTAAACCTAGACTTTAGGGTTAGAGTCGATTGGCAAGAAAGAGATTTTACTTCCCCAGATGTTACGACAGAAATGTTAAGCCAAATTAACTTCATGGTTGCTGGTACTGTAGAAACAGTCGAATGCGAAACAGATCTAGAGGACCCAGTAACCTTTATTAAAGGCGTGGATGGCAGTTACGAATTTGATGTCGATTGCAGTCAGCAAGATATTTTATATAAGAGCAGATTTGGAGTAGGAAAAATCAACCTAATGGTTGAAGTTCCTTTTAAACAGCAGGACTTCGGATTAGCAGGGCTTGGAGTTACAGTTGAGCCTAATATCGATTTAGAAAATGGCCAAGACTACACCGACGGTACAGAGTTCAGGGGAGTAGTTTCATCAGGTGAACCGATACACATTTATTTACCAGCAGAGTTAACATCATATGCTGGTAGTGGTCCGTTTTTCGAAGGATCAGCTGCAGGCCAAATTGCTGTTAGTTCGCCAAACATTCATGTATACACAGGTGGAGACGCTGCATCATTCAGATCAAGCACAGAGCTACTCGTAGGCTACTTAAATGAAGACGGCGAATTCGTTACATTTGACGACGAGGTAGCCAATTCAGCAATAGAAGACTGGTCTTTATTTGGTGCAAGAGAGTTTAATAGGATTGAAGAACCAAGCGAACTTGATCTATTCGTACCAAGCGAAGAATTCGTTGATAGATATGTAAGAAACCCATGGGGAACAGGACGTGTTGGTTATATTGATGACCAACTATTCTATTTAACAAAGGATTGTATAGACCTATTTGGATCAGTTCCAAACGATATATGTGATGAGGTTTCTTTGCATTTAAACTCGTTCGGTGCACATGTGAATATAGATGGCGACTTCCATGCGTTTGCAGATCTAGATAGCCCTATTTTCAATAGAGTAATGGTAGGCGCTGCAATAGATGAAGCCATATCTGATGCTCCTAAAGTAGTGGTTCATTACCCTGGAGGTAGGGCAGAAAATTTACCTTATCAATCAACTTATAGAGGCGAGAGA
>JAUHYY010000040.1 GCA_030426295.1 bacterium | reverse complement strand
GAAACAGGTTACGATATTATATTCTTCTGGGTGGCAAGAATGATTCTGATGACTACATACAACACAGGACAAGTTCCATTCAAACAAGTATATCTACACGGACTTGTTCGAGATAAACAAGGTAGGAAAATGAGTAAGTCACTCGGTAATGGTATCGATCCACTCGATATGATTTCAAAATACGGAACAGACGCAGTAAGACTCAGCCTAGTTATTGGAACAAGCCCAGGAAACGACCTTAAACTTTATGAAGAAAGAATTGCCAACTACAGAAACTTCGTAACAAAAGTATGGAACGTTGCAAGATTCACACTTCTAAATATAGACTCATCACATCTACCTCTAGCAAAACTAGATCCAGCTGATGTTAAAACTGCCTACGATAAATGGATTCTAAATAGAACCGAAGAAATTATCGAATCAGTTACTGACAGCCTAGAAAAGCACAGATTCTCTGAAGCCGGTAGTGAACTTTATAACTTCTTATGGAGTGAATTCGCAAACTGGTACCTAGAATTCTCAAAAGAAGAAAAGAATGAAAAAGTATTACATCATGTACTTAAACAAGTACTTATCATGCTTCATCCATTCATGCCATTCGTTACTGAAGTAATCTGGGCAGAACTTAAAGAAGAAAAACTATTAATTAACGAAAGCTGGCCAACAGAAACAAAAGAATTCAGATACAAAGATGATGCATATGAATTACAATCTATTATCGATGTAATTCAATCAATTAGAGCTCTAAAAACAAGCTTCAATTTGCATCATACAAAAGATATGACAGTAACCCTTGAAGATCAATTAAATCGTGGAACATTAATTGATGCCCAAGCAGTAATTACTAAGCTAGCAAAAATTGGAAAAGTAAACATTACAAGCGAACAAAAGACATATCCTGAATGTGCTGCAAGTGTATTAGATGCAAACACTAAAGTATTCTTACACTTAGATGGTAAAATTGATGTCGATGAAGAGAAATCAAAAATTCAAAAAGAACTCAATAACCTAAATAACTTTGTTAATGGACTTGAGAAACAAATGCAAAACAAAAGTTTCGTAGACAACGCACCTGAAGAAGTTATTGAAAAGAAAAAAACGCAACTAACAGAAACTCAAGACAAAATCACAGAACTTAAAACAAGACTAGATAACTTATCTTAATGCAGAACGAAGCCATAACTTTCGATCTAATAAAAAGAACTATCAAAGATGGTCAACTTGCCAGTGCACATCAAATGATTGAAACGTACTTAGTAACAAATCATAATGATATTCGGGCAATTAAATTAAGGGAAAGTCTTAGAAAAAAAATCTATAAACAGAATGTAAAAAAAGTACGTGCAGGAATTCAAAAATCTAAACCACTTTGGAAAGAAAAAAAATACTCACAACTTCTTGATTTATACTTACAGCTTCAACAATTCGCTCCAAAATATGCTCCACTAGAAAAACAAATTTCGAAAGCCTATAAAAAACTAAGCGCAGAAGAAAAAAAAACATCAAACTCAGTTTTCAGCAATATCGAAAACACTATTAAAGCTTATCTAGAAACAAATAATTATAAAGAAGCATTAGACCTTCTAACTTCTACTTTAAGCAAAGATTCTAAAAATCCAGCTCTAAATAAATTATTTCTTGATACAAAAAGAAAAATAATCGACTTAAAACTAACTGACAATAAAAATAAAATTAATAATGCTGACGTTCAATCAGCATACGATTTTATTAAAGAGCTATACCAAATAGAGCCAAGCTACTACAAAATCCAAAAATTATATTTTAAGTACTATAAAAAATTAAAGGATTATTACTCAAGCAAAAAAGAAATATTTGAAAAAGATGCAAAAAGACAAATCAAAATTCTTTTCAATACTAAAGAATACGAAAAAACTATAACTGCATGCAAAGAACTTCAAAGAGCTTACAATGAAAGTAAATTTGCAAAACAATACATACAAAAATCAAAGAACAAAATCGAAAATCTTAATTTCAAAAAAGCTTACGAAAAAATAAGCTAAATTTTAAACTGGCAACATATAAAGATATAGTCTATAAAATAATTAAAAGTTAATTACAAAAATATGATTCTACAAGAACAAATCGAAGCTCAACTAGACCATACTCTTTCTGGTACAGATTTTGATTTCCTTGGCGAAAAATACGAAGGGAAAGTTCGCGACAACTATACGAAAAACGGTAAAAGAATACTTATAACAACAGACAAACTTTCTGCTTTCGATAGAATCATCACTACTATTCCATTCAAAGGTCAGATCCTTAATCAAACAACTCAGTTCTGGTTTGAAACTACTAAACACATTATTGGTAGCCACTATATTGACGCACCAGACCCAAACGTTGTTTACGCAGAAGAATGTGAACCTCTACCAATCGAAATGGTAGTTAGAGGTTATATAACAGGATCAACAGGTACATCTCTTTGGTACAATTACTCACAAGGTGAAAGACATATCTATGGTCTTGATTTTCCAGATGGACTAGAGAAAAACCAAAAACTTCCAGAACCTATTATTACTCCAACAACAAAAGCACCAAAAGGTCATCACGACGAAAAAATCACTGCAGCAGAAATCGTTGAACAAGGGCTTCTATCTCAAGAAGACTATGACTACTTAGCTAGAAAAACAGTAGAACTTTATCTGCATGGTGTAGAACACTGTGCTAAACAAGGAGTAATACTGGTAGACACTAAATACGAATTTGGTCGAAATGCAAATGGAGAAATAGTACTAATAGACGAAATTCATACACCAGATTCATCAAGATTCTGGATAGCAGAAACTTACGAAGAAAAACTTGCTGCGGGCGAAGAGCCAGACAACATTAATAAAGAATTCTTAAGACTGTGGCTCGCCAACCAAGGATACATGGGAGACGGCGAAATGCCAGAAATCACTCCTGACATCCGAGTTCAAACTGCTATGAAATACATCGAGGCATACGAAATGATCACAGGCGAAGAATTTCAGCCAGTTGGAGGAGACACAATAGAAAGAATGGAAGCAAACTTAAGAGATTATTTTGCTTAAATATATTTATAATCTACTACTGAATTCGACTTCAAATAAATCAAGATGTTCTAAACTAAAAAAAGCAAATTGTTTCGAAGGGTAAGACTCTTCATCACTAAAATTACAAAATGCATCACTAGTATTATGCGCAATACTTATTGTACCCGTACGATCAACTATACAAACTAACAAACGTTCTGACTTAATGCTATAACCAAGAAATAAGGTGAATGAATTATCAATCTTAATTTCTACACCAGAATATCCTGCTCTCAAATATGCAAGATCGTCATTAGCATCAAGAACATTATCTTCATCGTCACAAAAATTATAAGCTGAAGCATTCCAGTACTTCATAGTTTTATTAAATACACTCATAGATCTCTCATTAGATACTCTACTTAGAAACCTCTTCAATCTTTCAACAAAAACAGAATGTGAGTCTATACCTTCAGGCATTTCTTCTTCAGCTAAAACCCTAAAACACATAAATAATCGTGAAATATACTCAATATAAATTTCACCAATAACTTCCATAACTTCACACCTGAATTCATCACTCAAACTATAAACAGGAACTACTACTTCATCATTAGAAGCAGCAACTCTTTCTGCAGATTTAAGTGTTTCACCCAAATCTTGTGTATCAAACTGAGTAAGCATAGTCATATCTCGCAATGCAGCTAAATAAAACAGTCTAGCTTGCTGCATTACTTCAAATACTTTTTCTACAGGTGTATCAGGAGTTATCTTTACACCATCAATTATATCGTACTTTAGATTTTGACCCTCCATATTATATAAAAAAGATACAAAGGCACTACTATACACCAATGCTGCGGATTGTCAAATTTTCACAGCTAGAATTCACTTGAAAATTACTGTATAAATATATCCAGTAACAAAATAAACTATGCTAGACCCAATCATCGCAATTAGTCCTCTAGATGGACGATATAGAAACAAACTCGAAGAAATGTCAGACTACTTTTCAGAGTTTGCACTTTTTAAATATAGAGTAAGAGTAGAAATTGAATGGCTTATTCACATTTGTAACGAAGTAAAACTAAAAAACACACGTAAGTTAACTGAATCAGAAATAAAGTTCCTCAGAGAGATAGTAGACTACTTCGATGTCGTAGCAGCAAAAAGAGTAAAAGAAATCGAGAAAGAAACAAATCATGATGTAAAAGCAATTGAGTACTACATAAAGGAGACTCTTACGGATTCATCAGTAGAGGACCTAACAGAATTTGTACATTTCGGTTGTACATCGGAAGATATTAACAACCTTTCGTACGCATTAATGATTCAAGAAGGTACTAAGAATTTCGTAAACTCAAACCTACAAGGTGTAATCCAAAAAATCGCTGAAATGGCAAAAACATTCGAAGACCTCCCAATGCTATCACTAACTCATGGTCAAACTGCAAGTCCAACTACAGTCGGTAAGGAATTCGCTAATGTACTCGCTAGACTAGATAGATACTACAAAAAAATTGATGAATTCAAACTAACTGGTAAATTCAATGGAGCAACCGGTAACTTCAATGCTCACGTTTCAGCCGCCAAAGATGAGGACTGGGAAAACATTTCAGAAAGATTCGTAGAATCACTAGGACTCGAGCACAATCCAATGACAACTCAAATCGAGCCACACGACACAACAGCTGAATACATGAATTTATACTCACAAATAAACACAATCCTTATCGACTTCTCTCGAGATATCTGGATGTACATCAGTCGAGGAATTTTCAAACAAAAACTTCGAGAAGGCGAAATCGGATCATCAACAATGCCGCACAAAGTAAATCCAATCGATTTCGAAAATGCAGAAGGAAACATGGGCCTATCAAACGGAATCATCTCTCACTTAAGCCAAAAACTTCCTATATCAAGAATGCAACGAGACCTAAGTGACTCAACTGTATTCAGAAATGTTGGCACAGTATTTGCTTACACAGTTCTTGGATGCAAAAGTATGATTAAAGGACTCGACAAGCTCGAAGTCAACGAAAAAGTTCTAAAAAAAGAACTAGCCGACAACCCTGAAATTTTAGCTGAAGCAATACAAACAGTAATGAGACTGGAAGGAATAGATAGCCCATATGAAAAGCTCAAGAAATTGACAAGAGGTAAGAGAATAAGTTTGAATGATATAAGCAAATTTGTTGACGGTCTCGAAGTAGATAAAGAAACAAAGAAAGCACTAAAAGAGCTAACACCTGCAGACTATATTGGTCTAGCTAAAGAACTAACTCAACACTATTTAAAAAAGAGAAAATGATTTTATCAGACAGAGATATCAAAGCAAAATTCGAAGTAGGGGACATTCAATGTTGGTCACCAGAAGATGATCATATGCCCAACGTTAACGCTTCATCAATGGACCTTAGACTTGGAAATCATTTCAAAATTTACAAACATAGTAAGTTAGCTGTTCTTGACCCAATGAACCCACAAGGTTTCGAAGGAATGACAGAACTAATTACGCTCGACAAACCAGGTGAACCATTCATCGTTCAACCAGGAGAATTCGTACTCGGAGTAACTCTAGAAAAAATCAAAATTGCAGACGATCTAGTAGCTAGAGTAGAGGGACGAAGCTCACTCGGAAGACTGGGTATCATCGTTCACTCAACAGCAGGATTCGTAGACGCCGGTTTCGAAGGTACAATCACTCTAGAAATCACAAACATCAACAGAATGCCAGTAGCACTTTACCCAGGTATGAGAGTATGCCAACTTGCATTTGAAACAATGAGCTCAACAGCAGACGTGCCTTACTACGCTAAAGCATCATCAAAATACCAAGGACAAGTAATGCCACAAGAAAGCCGTATCACAGTTGACCCAGAACTAAGAAAAAGAATGGGATCAATGAGTTAAGTATTAATACACCCTACTTTTAAAACTCAATCAAGTTAGAAACAAAAATCATATCAATTAATTTGGTATGATTTTTTTGTCATTTAATTTTCTCTATGAGCAAAACAAAGTTAGAATATATTTGGCTGGACGGTAACGCGCCCCAGCAATTTTTGCGAAGCAAAACTAAAATAGTTTCAGACTTCAGCGGTCAACTTGAAGATTGTCCATTATGGTCATTCGACGGAAGTTCTACAAAACAAGCAACAGGAGACAATTCTGATTGCCAGCTTTTGCCGGTAGCAATTTTCAATGATCCAGGGAGAATTAATGCCTACCTTGTAATGTGTGAAGTACTTAACGCAGACGGAACACCACATGCAACAAATGGTCGTGCAACGATCGATGACGATGGAGACTTCTGGTTCGGATTCGAACAAGAATACTTCTTATGGGACTCAGAAACAAATAGCCCACTTGGATTCCCAGCTAATGGTTATCCAGAACCACAAGGCCAATATTACTGCTCAGTTGGTGCAACAAATGCACATGGTAGAGAAATTGTAGAAGAACATCTAGACCTTTGCCTTGAAGCAAAAGTTAATATCGAAGGCATTAATGCAGAAGTAGCAGCAGGACAATGGGAGTTCCAAACATTTGCAAAAGGAGCCAAAGCAGCAGGTGATCATACATGGGTTGCAAGATACTTACTTGAAAGAACCGCAGAAAAATACGGCGTATCAATCAACTGGCACTGCAAACCAGTACTAGGTGACTGGAACGGATCAGGTATGCATGCAAACTTCTCTAACACCTACCTTAGAACAGCAGGCAACAAAGAAAACTTCGATAAGGTATGCCAAGCTTTTGGACCAGTAACAAAAGAACATATTGAAGTATACGGACACGACAACCACCTAAGACTTACAGGGGAATACGAAACTCAATCAATCGACAAGTTCAGTTACGGTGTATCTGATAGAGGAGCTTCAATTAGAATCCCAATCGCAACTGTACAAAACAATTGGAACGGTTGGTTAGAAGATAGAAGGCCTAGCTCTTCAGCTGATCCATACAAAGTTGCAGCACGAATAATTAAGACAGTAAAATCAGGAATGGAAACTAGCCCAGCAACAGTTTAAAAAATATTTCAAAAGCACTTAGTTTTAACGCTGAGTGCTTTTCACATTTTCGTCAAGCAGGATAGAAACAACAAAAAAGTGAGTATTCCGCATGATACAAATACACTCAAAAAAAACACCGAATAACCAAGATAGTTACAAAGATTTCGTCAACCATATTGAATTGATCCAAATCAAAATATAACGATATATTGTGTTACAGGAAGAGTACATACACAAGATATAGTACATCGACACAATTTAGAATTTAATCAATTTTGCACATGAAACCCGCAGAAGCAACTGCAATTTCGGAGTCTACGAGCACTCAAAGCTCATCTGAAATTTCTGAAACACCAAGAAAAATGAGTAGTCAAAACCTACCAGCGCCTAAGAAACAAGGTTTAAAGATCAATAGGTTATTCACACATGATGGAATCAATCCATTAGACGAAGTGGAATACGAAATGAGAACTTCATCAATCAAAAAACCTGATGGAACAATCGTATTTGAAATGACAAACTGCGAGATTCCAAAAGCTTGGTCACAAGTTGCTTCAGACATCATGATTTCAAAATACTTCAGAAAAGCAGGTGTTCCTCAATACGACAAAGATGGTAACGAAATAAAAGACGAAAACGGAAAAACAATCACTGGTCCAGAAAAAACTGCAAAACAAGTAATTCAAAGACTTGCAGGATGCTGGAGACACTGGGGTCAAGAACATGGATACTTCGCATCAGACAAAGATGCTCAAGCATTCGAAGATGAACTAAAATACATGCTAGTTCATCAAATGGCTGCACCAAACTCACCGCAATGGTTCAACACAGGATTGAACTACTTGTACGGGATCACTGGTACTCCACAAGGTCATCACTATGTTGATCCAATTACTGGTGAATGTAAAAAATCGGAAGATGCATACACTCACCCACAACCACATGCATGTTTCATTCAATCTGTTGATGACGACCTAGTAAACGAAGGTGGAATCATGGAACTCTGGATCAGAGAAGCAAGACTGTTCAAATACGGTTCAGGTACAGGTACGAACTTCTCAAGAATTAGAGGTGAAGGCGAAACACTTAGCGGAGGTGGTAACTCAAGCGGTCTTATGTCTTTCCTTAAGATCGGAGACAAAGCAGCTGGAGCTATCAAATCAGGTGGAACTACAAGACGTGCAGCTAAAATGGTATGTCTAGATGTTAACCATCCAGATATTGTTGAATTCGTAGAATGGAAAGCAAAAGAAGAAAAGAAAGCTTACGTTCTAATTCAAGCTGGATATGATGCAGCATTCGACGGTGAAGCATACATGACTGTATCAGGTCAAAACTCTAACAACTCAGTAAGAGTTTCAAACGAATACCTTACAGCAGTTGAAAACGATGCAGACTGGAACTTAATTCGAAGAACAGACGGTGAAGTTCACAAAACAATCAAAGCTAGAGAACTATGGGACAAAATTGCAGACGCTGCTTGGCAATGTGCTGATCCTGGTGTTCAATTCGATTCAACAATTAACGAATGGCATACTTGCCCAGAAGGAGGAAGAATCAATGCATCAAACCCTTGCTCTGAATACATGTTCTTAGACAACACAGCATGTAATCTTGCATCATTAAACCTAAGACACTTCTTCAATGAAGAAACTTACGAATTCAAAGTAAAAGAAATGCGACACGCAATCAGACTTTGGACAATCGTTCTAGAAATCTCAGTATTAATGGCTCAGTTCCCAAGTAAAGAAATTGCTGAACTTTCATACCTATACAGAACTCTAGGTCTTGGTTATGCAAACCTAGGATCAGTTCTTATGCTTTCAGGGATTCCTTACGATTCAGAAGAAGGTAGAGCAATCTGTGGAGCAATCTCAGCTATCTT
>JAUHYY010000039.1 GCA_030426295.1 bacterium | reverse complement strand
TAGTGAAGTTGCTGATGGAGTGAAGAAACTAGTTGATAATGGAATAGCTGTCGTAATTGGTACACAGATGGAACACGGTGTTGCAAATCTTCAAGCATATGAAGCTGGCTATAAAGTTCACGAAGCTGGTGCTATTTCGGGTCTTGATATGACGACTGAAGCTGCTCTTACTAAACTTATGTGGTGCTTAGCTCAGACTGAGGATATTGCTGAAGTGAGAGACATGATGACTTCTAATCTTGTTGGGGAGTTGAGCGTGGATTAGTTATTGGTTATTAGTTGGTAGTTAGGGTTAAGGAATAGTTGTTTTTAATGTATATTCTTTCTGACTAATTTTAGATATGGACAAACAACAAAGAAAAAGGTTTATTCCGGTAGCGTTTCTGACATTTGTTAATACAATTGGTTTTACCGTTTTGATACCTGTTTTACCTTTCATTGTAGATCAGTATGGCGAAAGTGCATTTACTTACGGTTTGCTGTTAAGTGCTTATGCCTTGTTTCAGTTCTTTGCTGCTCCCCTTTTTGGATCACTTAGTGATAAATATGGGAGGCGACCTACTTTGATTGTTAGCCAGGCAGGGACTTTACTTAGTTGGATGATATTTGGGATGGCGTACTTCGTTCCTAACTTTCAGGTGTGGGGATATTCTTTGCCGATACTTGTGATCTTATTATCTAGAATTGTTGATGGAGTGACTGGTGGGAATGTTTCTGTTGCTCAGGCTTATATGGCAGATATTACGAGTGGCCAAGATAGAGTTAAGATATATAGCTACAACGGGGCTGTATTTGGGCTTGGATTTATTTTGGGGCCGGTTTTGGGCGGATACACCAGCGCAACTAAATACGGCTATATGGGAACTGTTGTGGTGGCTGGTTTGATTTCTCTTGTTACCTTGTTTCTTATTTATCATTACTTAGAAGAATCCCTTACAGAAGATAAGCGTGATAGACATTTAGATATACATCTTATGTCTGAGTTAAATATTTTTAAGAAAGCTAAAGAATTTACAGGTAATGCTGTGGTGCAAGGAATGTTCATTAGACATGCTTTCTTTGGATTTGGATTTGCCTGCTTTACTACAACTTTTACATTGTATTTGAAAGACTTTATGGGCTTAATGGCTCCTCAGATTGGTTTGATACTTCTAGTGGTTGGATTTTCAGCTGTATTTAATCAAATATTCGTTGTGCCATATATGTCTCGAAAGTATGGGCAGCGGTTTACTTTTCATGTGGGGCAGGCAGTGCTATTTTTGAGTATTGCTTCTGTTTTCTTCAAGCCAAAACTGTTTTTATTTGCACTTCTGATGTTTACGGTAAACTTAGGAATGGTTCTTAGTATGCCAACTTTAAAATCGATAATTACTTCTGCTGTAAGTGAGAAGAAGCAGGGTCGAGTGACTGGTATTGATGAATCGATTTGGGCTGGTGCACAAGGGCTTTCTCCTATTATTGCTGCATTTATATATAATGAACTTTTCGTGAGTTCATATTTAATATTTGCAGCATTTATTTTGGTGCCGTATTTCTTTTTAGGGTTTGGTCCTAAACGAAAAGCAAGCTGAGAGTACCTGTTACTAACATTAATCCAAATATCGCGGCTATTTTTAGAGCTACCTTTCTGTTACCGAACATTAAGAAGAATCCACCTTTTACGACTGTGTTGGTCATAGCTGCAATAGTGATTGCAATAGTTGCTACTTTGTTTGTAATGTCTGAGTTTCTTGATAATTCTGAGACAGAAATTGTAATTGCATCTACGTCCATTATTCCTGATAAGAAACTTGCGAAGTATAATCCCTGACTACCTAGATAACTCGTAGCTATTTTTGCTAAGAAACTTACGAATACAAAGAACACAGCAAACTTTAGTGCTGGGATTAGTGTTAATGGGCATTCTACGTCTGATAGTTTTTCTTCTAGTTTCGCAGGTACTTTTTCTTTCTTAGACCAAAGGTAAAGCGCAGACAAAATCCCTGTTGTACCCATAACAACCATAGGCACAAGAATGTGATTAACCAACTCGTTATTTATTACTGATACTGCTATTAAAACTCTAAAGAACATTGCACTGCTGGCTATTACTACAGCAATTGCGTACGGATTTACAATTTTCTTATTCTTTTTACTTTCTTCTGAAAATGAAAGTGCTAGTGCAGTACTTGATATGAAACCTGCTAAGAAACCTGTAAGTCCTATCCCCTTTTTGGTACCGAATACTTTGATTGCTATGTAACTCAAGAATGAAAGACCTGAAATCAATACTACCATTAGCCAGGCTACATATGGATTGAGGAAGTCGAGTGGCCCAATGTTTACGTTTGGTAGAATAGGCAATACTACGAATGCAATCAGAATGAACTGGAAAGTGGCTAATATTTCTGTGTTATCTAGATCTTTTGCCCAGTCATGAATGTCACGTTTAAAATGCAGTAGAGCTGCAACTGCAATTGCTATTGTTGTTGCTAAAGTTATTTCTCCGAGAGCAACTAGAATACCGTTTAAGAAGACTATTACTGCTGCTATTTCTGAAGTTACTCCGAATCCAGCGTTGTCTTTTGTTGTTGCAAAATATGAAGCAACTATTAAAACAAATAGTCCAGATGCGAATACGATTGGGTATGCGATTGAGATATTTGCGAGTAACTGACTGATGAAACCAGTAATACCAATCAATGCGAAAGTTCTGGCTCCACCGAAATTATTACTATGCCCCTTTTGATATTTACTCTCTCTTTCAATTCCAATAATTGCTGCAAGGACTATGGCTATGACTAGTCCTTTTAAGATTTCTATATCCATGAGGTAAGGGGTTAGGTTTTTATTCTAAGTAATAAGATTTGATAGATTTCATATTTTCATCAAGTTCGTAGACTTGGGGTTTTCCTGTAGGAATGCTTAAGCCTGGTATGTCTTCATCTGATATGTCGTCGATGTATTTAACAAGAGCTCGTAAGCTGTTTCCGTGGGCTGAAATTATTATTTTCTTACCTGCTTTAATGTTTGGAACGATTTCTGATTCCCAGTAAGGTAATACTCTTTCTAGAGTGTCTTTTAGGCATTCTGCAGCTGGTAGATCTGCTGGGTCCAAGCCTGCATACCTAGGGTCATGACTTGGGTGTCTTTCGTCTGAGAGCTCTAAGGCTGGTGGTGGTGTGTCGAAACTTCTTCGCCAAATATGAACTTGTTCTTCACCTACTTCTTCAGCTTTTTTTATTTTACTGAATCCTTGCAGTGCACCATAATGCCTTTCGTTTAGCTTCCAAGATTTTTCAATTGGGATCCAAAGTTCGTTCATTTCTTCTAAAGAAAGGTGCAAAGTTTTAATAGCTCTTTTCAGGTAAGAAGTGTAAGCCATATCAAAACTTAAACCTGCTTCCTTCATTAGCTGGCCTGCTTTTTTTGCTTCCTCTACTCCTTCAGGGTGAAGATCTACGTCTGTCCATCCTGTAAATAATTTCTTCTTATTCCATTCACTTAAACCGTGTCTAATTAGTACTAGTTGATACATGAAACTTATGTTAGTTTTTTTGTATAATATACTTTAAATCCTTCAGTATCAAAAAACTTATTTCATGGAATGTAAATGGACTCAGGGCAGTAAATAACAAAGGTTTTTTAGACTTTGTTCATATAGTTAAGCCTGATGTGCTTTGTCTGCAAGAAATCAAAGCTATGCAAGAACAGCTACCTGATGAGATTAATCCCATAGATGGTTATCATGCTTATTTTTATTCAGCAGAAAAGAAAGGTTACTCAGGGACTGCGATATATTCAAAAGATGAGCCAATATCCGTGAGTTACGGTATAGGGATTGAAGAGCATGATAATGAAGGTCGTGTCTTAACAGCTGAGTATGAAGATTTCTTTTTAGTGAATGTTTACACACCGAATGTGAAACCTGATTTATCTCGGCTTCCTTATCGTGAAGTTTGGGATGCTGAATTTCTGGAATACTTAAAACACTTAGAAGAAACTAAACCAGTTGTAGTTTGTGGTGATTTGAATGTTGCTCATAAAGAGATTGATCTTGCTCGGCCTAAACAAAATGTAGGTAATGCTGGATTTACTGATGAAGAAAGGCAAGGTTTCACTAATATCATTGAAGCTGGATTTATAGATACATTTAGAATGTTTAATGAAAATCCTGAACACTACTCGTGGTGGAGTTATAGAGGCGGAGCTCGAGACAGAAATGTTGGCTGGAGAATCGATTATTTCTGCGCATCAGAAGCTTTGCGTGAGAATATTTCTGACGCATTCATTTTGCCTGAAGTAAAAGGTTCAGATCATTGTCCAGTTGGACTTCACCTTACTTTTTAATCTTGTAGCTCAAGTAAATGAAAGGTGTGTCTATCAGAGCTACTACTACTTTAATAGCGTATGTTGCTAGAGTAACTTGCCAGAAGATACTTGCATCGATTATTCCCTCTAGACCGAGAGATGTGAATGTAGTTAGGCCTACAGCAGTGAAGATGATGCTGTCGATTAGTTGAGAAACTAGCGTTGATCCGTTATTTCTTAAGAATATGTATTTTTCTTTAGTGAACTTTCTGATCTTGTCGTAAAGATAAACATCTATAGTTTGAGCAATTGCATAAGCAATTAATGAACCGATAAGGATTCTTGGAGTAACTGAGAATAAAGTTGTAATAGATTCTTGAGCGAAGTCATATTCGTTTGGAGTAAATGCAAGAAGTACTTGAGTTGCAACTACGAATACAAGCACGCTTAGGAATCCAGCAGCTACTGAACGTAGAGCATCCTTTTTCGAGAAATGTTCTGATAGTAAATCTGTAAGCAAGAATATTGCTCCGTAAAGTGCGTTACCACCTGTAACTTCGAGGCCAAAAAGTGTGAACTGTTTTGTAACGAATATATTCATTATTACTGAATATATTGCTATTAGAATGAACATATAGGTTTTACCGAGTCTGAATGCAACTAGGTTTAAAGATATCAGAAATAGTGTAAAGGCGATGAATATAACTTCGTTCATTTTGTGTGTTTAATTTGTTGCCGAAAATTTACATAAAAAAAAGCCGACCAGCAAGTGATCGGCTCTTTTGATTGATTTGGAATTCTTTATTTCTTTGAAGTCTTTGCGAATAAGTGGAAACCAAAGTATAGAGCAAGTAGTGATGGAAGGTATTCTGTTCCTACTACTGCGATGTTTGCATCGTAAGCTTGTCCGAATACGAATGTAAGGTAGATAATACCAGCTAGTCCGAATCCGTACTTAGCGTGTTTCTTGCATCCAGATAGAAGAAGTACACCAGCTATAAGTTCAAGGATTGGAAGTGCGTATCCATAAGCTTGTAGAATTACCGCAGGCATTTCTGAAGCTAGGTTGCCTTCACCTGATACAACGATATCAGCGAAACCTGAGAACCCCATTCTGAATTTAGCTACAGCAGCTAAAACGAATACGAGACCAAATGTAAGTCTAAGTGCTACTGCTCCGAAATATTCAGGATCAGTAAAAAATTTTTTACAACAATTTTTCATGTATTGTTTTTAAAAGATATGTGCTGATTTTATCAAACAATTCTAAGCTCATCAAAATGTTCAACTTGCCATAATTAAATAGACATTATTACTATAATTTGGCATATTGCTGAGGATAACAACGTATTATGAAAGTCGCAGTACTATTATCGGGTGGTGTAGATAGCTCAGTTGCTTTGAAACTTTTACAAGATCAAGGTCATGAAGTTACTGCCTTTTACCTTAAAATATGGCTTGAAGATGAGCTTTCCTTCTTAGGTGATTGCCCATGGGATGAAGACTTAGATTACGTGAAGGCTGTATGTGAGAAGCTTGAGGTTCCGCTTGAAGTTGTGCCTATGCAAAGGGAATACTTTGATCGAGTTGTTAGTTATACGATAAGCGAGGTTGAGAATGGCAGGACTCCGAATCCAGATGTTATGTGTAACAACCACATTAAATTTGGGATTTTCTTTGAGAAGATTGACGAGAGTTTTGATAAGGTTGCTTCTGGTCATTATGCTCAAGTTGAAGAGATCGATGGCAGATGGTATTTGAAGCAAGCACCAGATGCTGTCAAAGATCAAACTTACTTCTTGGCTAATATGACGCAAGAGCAGCTGAGTAGGGTGATGTTCCCTATCGGTCATTTGTCGAAAGAAGAAGTACGTGAATTGGCTGCAGAATTTGATTTACCGAATAAGAATCGTAAAGATAGTCAAGGAATCTGTTTTCTTGGAAAGCTTCGGTTTAGCGATTTTGTTAAACATTATTTAGGTGAAAAGAAAGGAGACATTATCGAGTTTGAAACTGGCGAAAAGTTAGGCGAACATGACGGTTTCTGGTACTACACTATTGGTCAAAGAAGAAATATTGGGCTGGGTGGTGGTCCTTGGTTTGTTGTAAAAAAAGATACTGATAAAAACATCATCTATATTTCGAATAATTATTTTGAAGATAAAGAAAGGAACGAACTTGATGTTGAGGATCCTAATTGGTTCTCAGGTGAAGAACCTTCTGGGCATGACTTACAAGTGAAGCTTCGTCATGGTGACCACAAGTACAACTGTAGTTATGATAATGGCCATGTAGTTCTAGACGGTGATGATCAGGGTATAGCTGCTGGTCAGTTTGCAGTCTTTTATTCGGGTGATTTATGCTTGGGGTCGGCTGTAATTTCTGAATAGTTTTCACATTGTTCGCCTCTGCAACATTCTTCTATGTTGATTTTACAGTGCTTGCATTGTCCGTGGCCGTGGACCCAGACCACTTCTAGATTTTGGTGACAGTATTTACACTTTATTTGATTCATATTTCGATTATAATTGAAACGTTATCTAATTTGAATAAATGAAAAAAGACAATAACTCACTGGTAGTAGCGATAGTTTTTGCTTCAATTGTAATATCTGGCTCACTAGTATTTTTCGCAACACAATTTGAAGGGGCTGGAGGGATAAGCGAATCTGATATAGAAAAACGAGTCCAAGACGGAATTGAAGAATATCAATATAATGAGGCGTTCCCACTTGTTGCAGTTGGTGGTGCTGATGAAGATGATGATGCTGTTATGGGTGATCCAAATGCTCCGATAACTATAGTTGAGTTTTCTGATTACGAATGCCCTTACTGTGCTCGATTTACTACTCAGACGTTACCGAGAATTATTGAAAAATATATCGATACCGGTAAAGCTAAGCTAGTTTATAGGGACTTCCCGCTATCTTTTCATCCTAATGCTGTAGGAGCTGCTGTTGCTGCTGAATGTGCTCGTGAACAGTCTGATGATGCAACTTACTTCGAATTCCATGACAAGCTTTATGAAGGAGGAGCTCTAAGTACTGAAAGATACGTTCAGTATGCTCGTGAATTAGATCTTGATCTATCTGAGTTTAACTCTTGTATAAATGATGAATCTAAAGCTGATGAAGTTCAGAATGATTTTGAAGATGGTCAAAGATATCAAATAACTGGTACTCCTGGATTCGTTATTAACGGTCGTTTAATAAGTGGAGCAAGAGATTACGCTGTGTTTGAATATCTAATCGAGAAAGAGTTAGAGAACTAATATGAAATCAATATTACAAAAGCCAACTTACGTATTTGTAGTTTTAGGGATAGCATTTGTAGTATTTGATGTGATGGCTTATGTACTGGCTAAGTTCCCAGGTGAAATTAACTTTGCTTGCACTCCCGGGGCATATTTTACTCCGGGCAACCTAGTATATTCTGCTGTATTTAGTTTGCTGTTTGGACTTTTTGTTGTTGGCTTCTATGAACTTTTGAAGCATAAAAGTGGACCTGATGCTTCCCTGCTTTCACTGTCTGGAATTGGTATTTTATTTGCAGGGTTAACTACATTTTGTACGGCTTGTACTATACCGGTAATTAGTTTGTTTGGATTTTCGGTAGGGTTGTCTTTCTTCACAGATTATAATTTGTATTTTAAAATAGCTGCTATGTTGGCAATGATCATCTCGATCTATCTACTCAACAAGCAGCTATTAAAGGAATGTGACTGCGGTTAACTACATGTCGTCATCGTCTTCTTCAGAGTCGTCCATGTCGTCCATGTCGTCGTCTTCTTCATCCATGTCTTCTTCCCAATCGTCATCGTCTCCGAATGAGAAGTCGTCGTCAGACATATCTGAGAAGTCGTCATCGTGTTCGTCATCCCATGTTGTGTTTTCTTTTAGTTCTAACATAATTTTTGTTGTTACTATTATGCAAAGCCAATATATCCATTTTGTATCTTTAGGCAATAGTCAAATTTTGATTATCTAGTAAATGGCTTTAAATAGACCTGAATCATTGAAAATAAAGTTTCCATTTTTGAGTTTTATTGTGTAGTGTAATTTGGAGTGGTTGACTTTTAGTCGAATAACCTTTAAAAATATGTACGCTCACCGCGGGGTAGAGCAGTGGCAGCTCGTCAGGCTCATAACCTGAAGGTCGGAGGTTCGAATCCTCCCCCCGCAACCAAAGCACTAAAAAAGCCCCCTGAAAGTTAGGAGGCTTATTTATTTATTATTAAGCTACTTTATCAAATAGTGTTGGGTTTGCTATGTAAGCAAGTAGGATTGAAATTCCTAGCCCCAGACCTGCTCTGAATAAATCTTTAACAACTAGTCCTAGAGACTTCTTGTAAGGCTCTGTTGATCCTGATAGCTGAGTAAGTGCAAGTTCACGACCAGCAAGTAAACCTAAGAATACCCATGTTGTACTCATAGGAAGGTCATTGATCTGTTTGAAGTACACAAGTACGAATCCATAAACTAAATCAATTAATGTTGCTGATTTAACGTAAACTATATCTGTCTTTTCTTGAATGATAGTTTGGATAGCTCCACCCTTTCTGTAAAGGATGTAACCAAGTCCAAAGAATAAGAATGTTATTACAACAATGAGTTGTTCAATGCTAACTGTTCTTGGTAAGAATACTGCCGCATTAGCACTGTCGTGGCTTAACCATGTGTACCATAAGAATGCAGTTGCAGCCCATTGGAATACTCTCCACATCTTTAGGTTCGCATCGCTTGCTTCATCTTCATATGTTTTCTTTCTGAATTTTCTGATGTAGAAAGCTAGACCTCCCCAGAAAATAATTGAGGCTACGAATGCAACTAGATAACCAACTAAGGTTTTTTCTATCATTCCTCCTAGAGTTTTACTTGACGAGAATACTGCTAGAAGTAGAAATGTTGTACTAACTGGAACCTTAAATCTTGTAATAACTAAGAGCACGATTGGTGCTAGCAGCTGCCAGAAGCTGAAAGTTTCTGGTTGAGGTATTTTGTTAAGACGTCCATAACTTATGTCACCTACGTTTTGATACCACCCGTGAGCGATAGTGAAGATCAAAATTCCACCTAAAAATAGCCAAAGCCAATACCACTTTACTTTATGGTTA
>JAUHYY010000038.1 GCA_030426295.1 bacterium | reverse complement strand
GTTTCTTCAGCATCCATCCATAAATTCCAAGGAACAATCCAAGTCCAATTAATCCATACTGCACAGCAACTTGCAAAAACCAGTTTTCAGGTATCAGAGCAGTCTCAGCAAGCATTCTAGATGCAGGGCCAGCAGTTCCAACTCCTTGCCCAATTATCGGGCTCTGCAAGAAAGCCATGAACCCTTCCTGCCATTTTAGTAAGTGTTCCATACTCGACATAGGCCGAATAACAAACTCAGGCTGCAGCAAAATTACTGCAACTAATCCAAGTACTACTGTAAAACTCCCAACAACTCCAAACCTTATTACTGTGTGGTAATCGAAATGCTTCTTAAGAATAAATACTAAAATTAAAAACAGCCCAAATATAAACCCAAGCCATGAGCTTCGTGAGAAGGTTAAAAATAAAGCCAACATTCCTGCAGCAATACTAAAAATGATTCCTACCCTGTAAGCAATTTTATTCCAGTAATGTCTCAAGAAATAGTAAGCGAGAGGTAAGTAAAGCAACAAGAAGAATCCTGCCTGGTTAGGGCCAGAGAAAGTCCCTTGGAACCTACAGATATCTTGGTTCTCGATTTTTTGGCAGAAAGCCAAACCTTGGTTAACTATGTAGGTGCTCCAGTCATTTCGGTATCCAAATAAAGTAAAATTCTCAGGCCCAACTAAGTAGTGAAGCCCAAGTCCTGCGAATAAAGCGAGTGTTCCACCGAAGAAAGCTGACTTGAGAAACATTAAGTACTCATCCTTTTTCAGGTTTCCAAAGCTCATCCCAGCAAAGAGTGCAATAAAGAACAGATAGTCAAACTTAGCACCAACAAAAATTCTTCCGATTCCGCTACCTGGGGCCCATAGACTACTTGCAGCTATGAATAATCCATAAGCAACAACTAAAAATGTAAACCAATTTAAATAAGCATTTTTTAGCTTAGACATTTCTTTATACCCAAGATTCAAAACTAGAACAACCAGTAAGAAAAGTTCTTTCCAAAGCCAGAAATTATCAGCCCGTAAAACAAATCTTACGTAGTTCGATAGAAACGCATGAAAAGGCAGAAAGAACAATAATATGTAAGCGATGTATTTCATGTGCTAAGATTATTTAGGTTTAAATATACATATGGAAATCAAAATCATCATCGTTGCGGGACTAATCTTATTTGCTATGTATGTTACAAATGTATTTGTAACATTAATGTCGAGTCAACACCATCTAGAAAAGTTAGAAACAGATATAAAAGAGGCCATACAGAAGTATTTAGATATGGTGCCATTATTAATGCTCAAGCTTGAACAGAACATCTCAAGCATAGATAAAGAAAGATACGAATGGTTCGATAACTGGAACAAGCTAGAAAAACACTGGCCTATTTGGACTAAGCTCCATCCTCAAATACAAAAGATATATACAGATTCTAAAAAAGCAGAAGAACTTGTGAAAGAGCTAAAACAACAAGAACAAGCTATAAATGAGCTTGTTCACGTATACAACGAAGTTTTAATAAAGAGAGAAGAAAAACTTCAGAAAGCTGCATACAAACTGGCAAATTTAAAACCTGAAAAGTACAACAAGCTTACTACCTGAAATACAGAAGAGTATTGACATATGTATTTACATGGAGCCTAAATTAAGCTACCATCTGCAAGATTTAGGAGTATTAATTACGGGATAAAACCTCACATTAATGGGCGATGAATATTAGGTAATAAGCCTTAATGCCACTAAAAAAGATCAAAATCTCTGCCAGGAAACTACGAAATGGAGGCGGAATGTCAAGAAAAAAAACTCTTCTTTCTTTGCCATTATATATCGCAAAGGCACTAGTCGTATTCTTGTTGAACTTACTTCCTCAAACAAAAAAAAGAAAGCATTATGTTCACTATATTCACGAGCACAGACGTACAACGGTAACGTTAATGCCTATGCAGCAGCTAACTAGAAAAGCAGCAATCTTATCAGTTAGCATACTTGTAATCACATCTGTAACTCCAGGGGGAGTATTCGACAGTCATGCTGCTGACGGGTTCGGGGCCCCTTTCTTATCTGAAGAAGATATAGCATTCAACCTTGAGCAACTAATCACTACAGAAGAAGGATTCCTAGTTAAAAACATGCCCCAGGATGCAGAATCAATCCGTATAGACAGAATCGATACTATTTCTCATGAGGTTCAAGAAGGTCAAACTATATCTCAAATTGCAGAGCTATACGAAATCAAAACAGACACTCTAATTTGGGAAAATAACATCGTAAGTGTAGATACAGTAAAACCAGGACAAGTTCTAAAGATACCACCAACAGACGGTATCTCGCACGAAGTTTCTAGAGGAGACACAATCTCAACAATCGTGGCAAAATACGACGTTGATGAGTCTGCCCTAAGAAAATATAACAGTCTAGCAACAGATAGATTAGCTGTAGGACAAAACTTATTTATTCCAGGTGGCAAAAGAGTGACAGAGACTTTGGTAGCACAAAATGAGCAAATAATTGCACCTCCTCAGCAAGTACAAGAAGTACCAACACAAATCGCTAGTGTTCCTACTGACATCAATGCAAACATCGAACCAAACCTGCCTGAACCAACTCCACCAACTCCAGATTCAGTGCCTACACCAAATATTGCCCCATTAACAGGAGTAACAGGCACTCAAAGAGTTACTTCAGATAATATTGATGTTCCAAAACAGCAGATTCAAGCTCCTGCACAAGCAGCAGGACCAGCATCTTCAGAACAAGGAAACTCAGATCCAAAGATACCTTCAATCAAGCCAACAATCGGGCAAGTTAGTCAGGGTTACAGACGTGGTCATTACGCCTTAGATATTGCAAACAGAAGCAGACCAGATATTTATGCAAGTGGTGAAGGTGTGATCGTACAAGCCGATTACGGATGGAACGGAGGTTACGGTAATGTGATTGTTATTGATCATGGTAACGGATACCAAACATTATACGCTCATAACGAAGTTCTATACGTAAGCGTTGGTCAATCAGTTAAGAGAGGACAAGTAATTTCTAAAATGGGTAATACTGGTCGTGTATATGGTGCGACAGGAATTCATCTTCATTACGAATGTCATCTAAATGGTGTGAGAATCAATCCATACCAATGTATGTAATGCACAAGTCATGAAGCATCTTCTGATTTTCATAATCGAGATATATCAAAAGACTCTTTCTCCAGACCATGGTCCACTTCGACATATCTACCCTGGAGGATACTGCAAATACACTCCTACATGCTCTGACTACTCAAAAGAAGCTATTAAGAAATACGGAGCAATAAAAGGCTCAGTTAAATCAATTAAAAGGATTATAAGCTGTAATCCGTGTTCGAAAGGGGGAAAAGATCTGCCTTAGTTTTTCTCTTTAGCTCAATCTGCTTATTAAGAATATCAAGCTTGATTGATTCACTACTTCTATCAGCTAGTTCAAGCAGGAACTCTTTATCGTCTTCCATAACAATTGGCTGACTTCGAATTATATCAACTGGGATCAGCTCAAACCCGAGCTTGTTTTTCTCAATAGTCATTTCAAGCGCTAAACCTTGTTGTGTATCTTTAGAAAAATACTGATCAAAAATAAAATTCCCAAGAGAGTAGAAGATTAAACTCCCATTATACTCTTCTATCTCTTGCACTACATGTGGATGATGCCCTATTACAACATCAGCTCCATAATTTACTAAATCACGAGCAAAATCTTGCTGTGTGCTATTTGATACAAGCTTATACTCAGCACCCCAATGAATACTCACCATCACAAATTTCTTCTGCTCCTTATAATCACGAACAAGAGTCAAAGCAGCACCTCGATCTAAATCATTCAAGAAAGTATCATGCAACCCAATAAAAACTAAATCATGCCCATTGACTTCTTTCTCAAGCACATCTGCAACATCTTTAGGATGACCAAAATAATCGATCCCAGCATCAGTCAGATATTGCTGAGTCTCATCAAGTCCTTCTTGAGCCTTATCAAAAGTATGATTATTTGCCAGAGTCATTATGTTGAATCCATTCCGGCTTAATATCTCACCAGTTTCAGGTCTAAAAGAGAAAACCATTGTGTTATCAGGCGTCTGAAAATGATTAGTTCTGATCGGACCTTCTAGATTTCCAAAAACTAAATCACTTTCTACATAAACTTCTTTTATTGCCTCAAAGGGATAATCGTCACCCTCTCGTTTCATCAAGGTCTCAACATAACGACCAAGCATTATATCTCCACTCATAAACATAGTGACTGGCTTTTTCACTTCTGGAATAAATTTATTAAATCCAGCTTCAATAGGCACAGGCACAAATGAAGTCGTACTTAAAGCAATTAATAGCGCAAAAAAGATGACAGTTATTACTCCAAATTTTTTCACTAGATCAAGTTAAATAAGGCAAAACCATTTTACACGGATTGACAAACAAAATCATCTGTTTAAAATGCTAAAGCTTTTAACAAGCATTTATGTCTCCCAAAAGGGCACTAATAAGCGTATCAGATAAAACAGGAATTGTTGAATTCGCAAAACAATTACAAGATCTAGGGTACGAAATTTTATCTACTGGCGGAACTTTCAAAGAACTTGAAAAGGCCGATCTTAAAGTTACACAAGTTAGTGACTATACTGGTTTCCCAGAAATGATGGATGGAAGAGTTAAAACGCTTCATCCAAAAATTCATGGTGCAATCCTAGGGGATAGAGACAAAGAAGAACATGTAAAAGCCGCAGCAGACAACGAGGTAGAATGGATCGACATGGTTGTAGTGAATCTTTACCCATTTGAAAAAGTAGCTGCAAACCCAGAATCTTCAACTGATCAAATCATTGAGAACATAGACATTGGTGGACCATCAATGCTTAGATCAGCTGCTAAAAATCACAGACACGTAGTAGTGGTAACCGATCCAAAAGATTACGACCCAATTATCGAAGAACTAAATAACTACAACGAAATCTCAATCGAAACTCGACAAAAACTCGCATGCAAAACTTTCGAAAGAACAAAAGAATATGATCAAGCTATAAATAACTTCTTTAGAAAAGTATGTGATCTCCCAGAGTTCTTAGATCTTCATTACGAAAAAGTTAGATCTCTTAGATACGGTGAGAATCCACATCAAAAAGCTGCATTCTTCAAAAACCCAGATAACGAAGACTCAAATATCACCAACGCAATACAGCACGGAGGAAAAGTCCTTTCATTCAACAACATAGTTGACGCAAACTCTGCAATTGAACTTGTAAAAGAATTCGAAGAGCCAGCTGTGGTCTTCATTAAGCACAATAACCCATGTGGGGTAGCCACTTCAGACGAAATCGCAAAAGCATTCCAGCTTTCACACGGAGTTGACCCACTTTCTGCATTCGGTTCTGTAATTGCAGTAAACCGACCAGTTAACGACGAGATCGTAGACTACATTGAGAACAACAAACTATTCATCGAAATTATCTGTGCACCAAGATTCGAAGAATCAACACTAAAGAGACTACAAGAAAGACAAAACCTAAGAATCCTAGAACTCGGAGAACTCAAGAAAGATACTGAAAGACGAGACATCAAAAAGGTAGCAGGTGGAATTTTGATTCAATCAGCTGATACATCTGTAGTGAACAAAGAAGACCTAAAAGTTGTAACTAAAGAACAACCTACTGACAAAGAAACTCAAGCAATGCTGTTCGCATCAAAAGTTGTTAAGCATGTTAAATCAAACGCAGTAATCTTCGCTAAAGTAGACAACCAAGGTAACAAAGTAGTTACAGGTATAGGAGCCGGTCAAATGTCTAGAGTGGACGCAGTATTCATCGGCCGAAAGAAAGGAGGCGACAAGATCCCAGGCTCAGTTATGGCTTCAGATGCATTCTTCCCATTCCCAGACGGAGTAGAAGAAGCAGAAGCTGCTGGAGTAACAGCAATTATTCAACCAGGAGGATCAATCCGCGACGAAGAAGTAATCACTCGTGCAGACGAACTCGGAATCTCAATGGTATTCACTGGACTAAGAAGTTTTAGGCATTAATAGCTAATGGCTAATAGTTAATCTTCTGTTATATTAAGACCATCCGCTAAGAAATCTTAATATTAATCTTACCCTTAAACTAATGCTCTCTTACTTCGAAGCTATTGTCCTCGGTATCCTTCAGGGGATAACTGAATTTTTCCCTATCTCGTCATCAGGTCATCTAGTTCTTGGCGAACAAATGTTTGGCCTTGAGGATGGGGAATTCTTTTACTTCAATGTACTTGTTCACATCGCAACTTTAGTGGCAGTACTTTTTTATTTTAGAAAACAGATCTTAAAGCTCATTAAAGGAGTACTCAAAAGAGATCCAGAGCAATTGAGACTTTTCTGGGCAATTGTGATTGGTACTATCCCTGCAGTTCTTGCAGCTTTATTATTCAAAGATCTCATCACAGAAGCATTTAACAGCACTAGCATTGTACTTAAAGCAATGTTGGTAACGGGTGTTTACTTCATATTCGCTGAAATGTATTCAACTAGAATGGTAGACGACGAGCTTACAGTAAAAAGAGGATTCATAATTGGTGTAGCTCAAGCATTCGCTTTGATACCTGGGATATCAAGATCAGGATCAACACTAGCAATGGGTCTCATGAACAAACTCGACAGAGTTAAAGCAGCTGAGTTTTCTTTCTTACTAGCAATCCCAGCAATAGCAGGAGCAGGAGTATTCACAGCAATGGATGCAGCAGTTTCAACTCAGACTTTCCAGTACGGAGAATACTTTGCAGGTTTCATAGCAGCCTTATTTAGTGGATACTTCTCAATTAAGGTTCTTATGAAGTTATACGAAAAACACAGTCTTTATTGGTTCGCAGGTTACTTAATCGTGCTATCAATAATTGGTCATATTGTGATTCTCTAGACAAAGCCTGACTTCTTTTGTATTATCATCGAAAATATACTCCAAATTATGAACTTCCAAGATTACGCTATCGCAACAATCGGAAGCCACACGGCTTTACAAATCCTAAAAGGAGCCAAGCAAGAAGGCTTCAAAACAATTTGTGTATGCCAACGTGGACGTGAAAGAGTATACGAAAGTTATAAAGTTGCTGACGAAATCATCTTATTCGATGACTTAAAAGCTGAGTACGACGAAATCGAAAAACAGCTTATAGAAAAGAATGCAATCATGATCCCTCACGGAACATTCGTTTCAGTTTTAGGTCATGAAAAAGTTTCAGAAACTAAAGCAATGTACTACGGATCAAAAGACATCCTTGAATGGGAATCAGACAGAACTATGGAAAGAAAATGGCTCAAAGATGCAGGTCTTAAGCTCCCAAAGATTTTCGAAAATCATAAAGACATAGACAGACCAGTAATTATCAAATTTCATGGAGCACATGGTGGTAAAGGTTATTTCATTGCTAATACTCCAGCTGAATTTGAAGAAAGAATTAAAGATTACGAAGGTGACGATGATTACGTAATTCAAGAGTACATCGTTGGTGTACCACTTTACGCTCATTACTTCTACTCACCAGTAAACGACGAACTAGAAATCATGAGTTTCGATAAACGTTACGAATCAAATGCAGATTCAATTGGTAGAATCGCTGCCAAAGACCAAATCGAAGTGGGTATTCAAACCAGCTATACAATTACTGGTAACATTCCTCTAGTTGTAAGAGAATCACTACTACCTTACTTCTTCGAACTTGGTGATGGAGTTGTAGACGCTTCAAGAAAAATCACTCCCAAAGGACTATTTGGTTCATTCTGTTTAGAAGGAATTGTTGATACAAACTTAAACTATTACGTTTTCGAAATCTCAGCTAGAATCGTAGCCGGAACAAATCCATTCATAAACGGTTCACCTTACACAGACCTTAGATACGACGAACCAATGTCTACAGGTAGAAGAATCGCCAGAGACATCAAAGAGGGAATCGAACAAAACAAACTAGACTTAATCATCGACTAATGGACATCTCACACATCCTTCAAAACTATGACAAAGACAACATCACAATTGGTGTACTCGGAGGCCATAGCGCTTTAGACGTTTGCGCTGGAGCAAAAGCACTTGGATTCGACACTGTTGCAGTTTGCCAAAAAGGGCGTGAGAAAACCTACACAGAATACTACAAAAACACAGGTGAAACTGGATGCGTAGGTAACATAATCCTAGTCGACAAATTCTCAGATATTACAAAACCGTCGGTTCAAAAAGAACTTCAAGACCTAAATACAGTATTCATTCACAACAGATACTTCTGGGTATACTGCGACTTTAACGAAATCGAAAACGACTTTGAAGTACCAATCTTCGGAACTCGAGAAATGCTTAAACAAGAGGAAAGAGACATTCCGAATAATCAATACTGGCTACTCGAACAAGCTGGAATCAGAATCCCCAAAATAGTACGTCCAGGTGGTCAAAATCTAAGCGATGACGAAACTCACAAACTACTTGAATCTCATTTCGCAGAATCAAATACTCCACTTATCGTAAAAGTAAACGAAGCACACAGATCATACGAACGTGCATTCTTCGTAATCCTTTCTGCCGATGAATTCAAAATAAAATCATCAGAACTAATGGAAAAGGGGACAATCCTAAAAGAAGACTTAGATAATTCAGTAATCGAAGAGTTCATCATCGGAGCTCAAGTAAACTTCAACTTCTTCTATTCACCACTTACAGACAAACTCGAATTGATGGGAACAGACACAAGAAGACAAACAAGTTTAGACGGATTCCTAAGACTCGACGCAGTTACACAAACAGCGCTCATTAATTCAGGCTATAAGCCATCTATGGTAGAAAACGGACACGTAACCTGCACAGTAAAAGAATCTTTGATAGAGAAAGCTTTCGAAGCCGGAGAAAAATTCGTAGCCGCAGCCAAAGAGCACTGCGCTCCAGGAATCATCGGACCATTCGCACTTCAAGGTGCAGTTGCTCCATTCGAAGGAAAAGAAGAAATCGTAATCTTCGACGTATCAATGAGAATCCCAGGTTCACCAGGAACAGCCTACACACCATACACAAAATACAGATACGGTCGTGACGTTTCATACGGAGAACGAATCGCAATGGAAATCAAAAAGGCGAAAGAAGAGGGGACATTAGGTGATATTCTGACTTAAGGACTATCTTCACTCATAGCTAGTTCCTCAAGACTCATCTCTCTGAAATTACACGCCATATTAAACACCACTATATCCAGAGGCAAGAAGTCTTCTAGCGGTGGAGTTGTTAATGTTACAGTTAGATATCTGTAGCTACCTCCTTCAGTTTCGGCTCGGCTTTTATCCATAGCTATATGCACACCATTTTGCGCAGTCAGCTCATCATTATCTAGGTCTACATCGTTTGCATTGTCTACAAATCGAAGACCTATACCCCGAAGCAGCGCCTGCACTTCTTGGCAGCTAGTTTCACGAGGATCATCATACTTATCTAGCACATCTTGAATACTTGCCACAATTATTGAACTTAAATTTTCTCTACCTTCGGTGTCGCATGAAAGTTGGGTCTCACCAAAATCAATCTGGTCATTAAGTTTCTTTTCGATTGTTTTTCCACAGGCTCCGCCAGTTAAAGTTAAAGCTAGTGCGGCACCCATTACTAGTTTATTTACCATAGAAATTTATTAAGGGGATTATAGTACCATGAATTTCAGCCTGGCAAAAATATTTGACTTCAGTTAAAAATTCAGCGAGACTCCTAACACGAATTAAAAACAGACATGGCAAGAACAGGCTGGTAGTGAGCAGAAAGCCGAATTCGACCATTGCCGAATCCTTTCGAGCTCTCCGCTCGAATGTTCAAT
>JAUHYY010000037.1 GCA_030426295.1 bacterium | reverse complement strand
CCAATCACATAAGGCAACTGGTTAATATATAGGATTGATTCACGCATACCCTTAATACGACCCTCAGTAAGCTCAAGCCTATCGTATAAATGACTGTCAGGATCCATCTTAGCCAGATCTAATTTATTTGCCTCAATTATTTCATCTGTCTTTTTTTCAAGTAACTCAGCAAGATTCTCTAAAAATGCATGACGATGTGATTCACCGTATTTATATTGGGATTTTTTGGCATCCATCAATGGAGCAACAAGAGTAGAGAAGTCTTTCATTAAAGTAGGCTTATATAGTCAGCATGTGCAACAATTGTATCAGCTGTCTGACCAGAGTCTAGACATTCACAGAGTTCCTCAGAATCAATAGCACTCATCGCTACACAAACTTGGTTTCCATCTTCATCTACAATATCAATCACATCTTTTTCTATGAAATGCCCTTGGATTTCTTTCACACCAACAGCAAGTAGACTCTTTCGTGACTTAAGGGCTTTAGCAGCACCACTATCAACTATAACTAGACCAAGTGGGCTAGCTCCAGACTTAAGCCATTTCTTCATAGCAGATTCATTTGAATCCATAGCTTTAAAGTAAGTTCCACAGTTACCATCTAGAGCACAGTCAATGATCGAAGTTTCAGTTTTCGTACCATTGATCATCCATGTATTTATTCCTGCTTCCATAGCTTTCTTAGCTGATCTTAACTTGCTGTACATTCCACCTTTCCCAACTTGTGAGGTCGACTTACCAACCATCTGAAATAGTTCAGGTGTAACTTTCTCAACTGTTTGTATCACTTTTGCATCATCATTTGTATTTGGATCACAGTCGTATAGTCCATCCACGTTAGAAACAAAATAAAGGCTCTCTGCACCTAGAGTAACAGCAAGCAACATTCCAAGTTCGTCGTTATCATTAAACTGCCGATTCACGACTGGGTCATTCTCATTAATTATCGGTAATACATCATTATTAAGCAGGTCAGTTATAGTATCTCTAAGCGGAACAAACTGATCTCGATTCGAAAAGTTATCTCTATGCAGAAGTATTTGCGCAACAGTAATATCTTCTTCATCAAAAAGGTCAGCATAGATGTTCATAAGCTTTGCTTGACCAATTGCAGCGTAGGATTGATTGCTACCAGATTTAAGCTGAGTGATAGACCTACCACTAGCAACAGCACCAGAACTTACCAACAAAACCTGGAAACCTCTTTTTCTAACTTCAGCTAAATTCTTAACAATATTCTCAAGATTTTTTCTGTTCAGTGTAAAGTCTTCATTTACTAGAACTGCTGACCCAACTTTAAAAACAATTAAACTCATTTTGATCTTTATAAAGCCATATGAGTCTACACCAACTTTTTATAATTGGAAACTCTCACCTAAATTTGGAGTATGCATCATATCAGAATCAAACCCAACTTCATTCAAAATATTTAAGAAGGTTAATCCCTGACTTTCTTCACCATGAACAAAGAAGATTTTCTGTGGGTCCTTAATATGTTCTACAAAGTCCAGCAGGTCACTTCTATCACCATGACCAGAGAATGCATCAAGCACTGCAACTTTCGCACGAACCCTATGCTCTTTACCAAAGATTTTAACTATTGGATCACCTCTAAGTATCTTTCGACCTAGCGTGTGCTCAGCTTGGTAACCTACAACCATAATCAAATTACGTTCGTCTTCAATATTGTTTCTAAGATGATGTAATACACGCCCATGCTCCATCATTCCTGAAGCAGAGATTATTATCATCGGACCTTTCTTGTCATTCAAAGCTTTAGAATCAGCTACATCTTTAATGTATGTAAGCATCCCAAAACCAAACGGATTCTTTTCATTTAAGATAAATTCTTTATTCGTAGACTCATCAAAACACTCAGGATGTTTCTTGAATACAGACGTTACATTCACAGCAAGGGGACTATCAACATAGATAGGAAGTTCAGGAATACGACCTTGCTGCCTCAACGAGTTCAAATGATAAACAACTTCTTGAGTTCTTTCTAAAGCAAAAGCAGGAATAATTATTTTACCACCCTTAGCAATTGTTTCTTTTACAAGCTCCTCAAACTTATCATCAATATCATCTACAAATTTATGGAATCTATTGCCGTATGTAGTTTCCATAATTAAGAAATCAGTTTCAGAAATATATTCTGGATCTCTTAAAATTGGCAGACCCTTTCTGCCGATATCACCAGAGAATGTAAGTGTCTTTCTTTTCCCACCTTCTTCTTCATCATCTATCTCTAAATAAATCATTGCAGATCCAAGAATATGACCAGCATCAAAATAAGTCAGCCAGATACCTGGGAACAACTGAATCCTTTCATGATAAGCAACACCATGGAACATACTCAGAGCCTCAGTTGCATCTTCAGCAGAATAAAGTGGCTCAATAGGTTCAGAACCAAGTTCTTGTTTATGTCTATTCATGAATTCCACTTCACGTTCTTGAATATAAGCACTATCTTGCAGCATGAACTGACAAAGATCTTTAGTCGCATAAGTACAAATAATCTGACCTTTAAATCCATTCTTAGTCATATATGGCAGTAGACCGGTATGATCAATATGCGCATGACTAAGTACTATCATATCTAACTCTGCTGGATTAAACAGAAGTTCCTCATTCTTACGTTTTGATTCTTTTCTGTTTCCTTGAAACATCCCACAATCAAGTAGGATCTTTTTTCCATTCGCTTCTAGTAAATGTTTAGATCCAGTAACTTCTTTTGCTGCACCAAAAAATGAAATCTTCATAGTTAAGCTTTTTCAAAAGTTAGTACAGATGTATTAAACACATCTTCAAAATTACTTTGAACATTAAACCTAACCAAATAACCATCAAGCACAATTAAATAAACGTCTTGAGTGACAACTCCAGGAAACCCCTCAAACTTAACAGCATGTAATGCATCGTTTAAGTAGATCTCTTCGGGAACAATATTATTTGATTCAGACTCATCAAAATAATTGATAATATTTTCAGATTGTTGAAGCAATTCATAAGGCGGCAGATTATTTTCATTTGTATAAATATCAGCAGTAGCTACTTGAGTCCCTTCACTATCTTTTAGAACTAAGCTAGTCAAAGTTTCATCATCAATAGTATAGCTTGAGTTGTAACTGAACTTCACAAAAGCACCTTCATAAACACTTACTGAAGCTCTACGCGGAATAAGTCTTCTCTGGTCTTGTTCTTCTTCAACATCTCCAAAGCTTTGTTCATCTTCAATACTAAACTCTTCATCAAATGCATCTTCTTCAGGTAGAATTTCAAGTTCATCGTCATCTGCAACAAGTCCTGAATCATCTTCTTCAGCTTCTTGTTCTTCGTTAATTGGGTAAATGTCTTCACCTCGCCTTCCCGCTAGCGGATTATCTAAAACCAAGGTAAATAAGATACCCAAAATAGTACCCACTACCACAATTGCTATAATAAGTTTTTTCATAGTTTGAAAATTATCTTTCAAACCTAATGATACTCTTATCGCTTATAATTTTCAAACTTCTCAATCAGTGCAACCGTATGAGCTCTACTCAGGTTATTAAATGGATAAAACCTATTCGAAGTATTCCCACTTAAAAGTCCAAGATTGTAAGCAGCATCAATATAATCTTTATGTTTAGAATTATTAATATCTACAAACGGACTACCCATCAAGCTTCGTGGCTTTTTATTTTGAACATAAACCTTATATAAAACTGTAACTGCTGTATCTCTGTGTACATACATATCACTAGTCATAATGTCTACTTTCTTGCCAGATACTTTTTCAACTAAAGATTCAAACCCAGAAACTGTAATCGGTGCATCAGGTCTAAATGTTCCATCTTCAAATCCACTCACACGATCAAGCAGCGCATATTTATCGATAAGTTCTTCTTGTGGATGCCCCTTTATATCTTTAAAACAACCACCAATACCACTTATACATTTATCAACAGGGCTAAATTGATCATCGATAGCCAAACAGATACCAGCACCATCCTCAAAACCTCCACGATGTTTGCATGCAAGACCAGGACCACAAACACTGCCTGTAAGTCCTTCACACAAATCAAATTCTTTAGCAAAGAAGTTAGGCTTCTCAACTATCTCAAGACTCATTTTATTTGTTATGCCAAAACCAGCAACTTCACCCTGAACGTAGTACATCCCTTTTTTAAGAAGAGGGAGCTCTTCAGTGTTAGCCACATTAAATCTATAAGTCTTTTCTTGACTAGGGTAAATCAAAAACTTCTCGTAACCAGTATTATTGCATGGAGTCTCTTCAGCACTTCTTGGATAAACAACCTCGCCATGAATATCTACAATATTGAAAGTAGCCTGACAAGCACCTTCAAAGTCAACTAACTGAACTTGGCTTGAGATATTGCCTAGTTGCATAATAACGTTAAATGGCTTACCTTCATAAATAACTCTCTCACTTAGCATCAAATTTATTTTGAATTCACCACCTTTTACAATTACAGCACTACTAAGCGGAATCATCGATAGATATGCAAATGAGAACAAAATAAACGATATCAGTCCTACTATAAGTCCTTTGACAACTTTTTTCTTTTTAAGCTTAGTAATCAAGTATGGATTTACTCCGTGAAGTACGATATTTGGCTTTCTCATAACAAAAAACGTTATTTGCTAAAGAAGGCGGTGATACTAGCATATTTACCCTTTTTTGCAAGTTTTTGTTGCAAATATTTACTTCTCGAAGTATCTTGTGAACTATTTAATAAATACAACTTGAGATTAGAGCCTTTAAATAACTTTATAATCGAATCAGAGCTCAGAGATATGCTTACTAGGTCCGAGGGGTTAACTCAACAAGAAGTCGAGAACGCTATAGCAATGATCGAAGATGCATATGGAATTGAATTACCTAAGAAGTACGCAGCCAAAACAGTTATTTTAGATGCAGAGTGTGGCGAAAATGCTTTTCTCTTAAAAAGAGATGGGGCAATGGATACTTTTAAGAATAAATGGGAGCTTTCAGGTGGTGGATTAGATGGTAGTGAAGAACCACATGAAGCCCTAAGAAGAGAGGTTATGGAAGAAACAGGTAGGGTGATATATAGGCCACGTGAATTCGGTTCTTATGTAGTCGTACATGATCCTGTAGATCTTGGTATTAAAAAGAGAGTTCGTACAGTAAAACCAAGAAAAATAATAATTATAAGGAATTTTGTTTCTACTATGCTTGCTGGAAGAACAAGAATTTCCCACGAGCATCAGGACAAAGGGTTTTTCCATTTTAGTAAAATTGGTGAACTTGAATTAGCAGGCCATTCAACAAGAATGGCACTCGAACATGTTACAGGAATCAAGTACACAGAGAGCTCAGTCTAGTTCTTCATAAACTTTTTATGAACATCTTTAAGCTGTTTGTTCGTAACATGTGTATAAATTTGCGTAGTTTGAATTGAAGAATGCCCGAGCATTTCTTGGACAGATCTAATATCAGCACCATTATTCAGTAGGGTAGTAGCAAAACTATGCCTCAAAGTATGTGGAGTAACTTTTTTGTTCAAGCCAGCAAGGCGTCCTTGTTTTCTAATTACTTCTTGAATCGTATAAGCAGTTAACCTTTGCCTTTCACCATTACCTAACTCTTCACCATCTCTTGGTCTACCAAAACTAATAAACAACGGCTCAAAGTTATCATGTCTTTTAGCCAAATAAGCCTCAATATCTTTACATGCAAGGGGAGACAAAAACACTGGTCGAACTTTGCCACCTTTACCTCTAATCATAAACTCACGTCTATCTAAATCGATATCAGAGATATTCAGTGCTACAAGTTCAGAAATACGTAGACCGGTAGAATATAGAGTCTCAATCATAGCTCTGTTTCTTAGCCCAACTTTCGTTGAAGTATCTACTGAATCTCTAAGCCTCTTAACTTCTTGAGCAGTCAAAAATTCAACAGATCGTTGAGGCATTTTACCTAAATCAATTTTTTCAGGCGAAAGTACTTTATGATCTCTCTTCGTTAAGAACTTAAGCATCGCACGAAGTGCAATAATGTGATAATTCTGTGTCTTTTTACCAAGAGTTCCACCATTTTCATTCTCATATCGATTCAAATAAATTCTATACTCTTGCACATCATCAAGACCTAGCTTTTCAATGTCTTTGTCATTATAGAACTCTAAAAAGCGACCTAAATAATGCTGATAGTTTTCTATCGTTTTATTAGATTGCTGCTTTTCAACTTCGCAATAAACCAGGAATTTATGGATCGCGTCAGAAAGTTTCATATGATCTGAAAACTACATCGTGTATTATTATACATATTAATTTGAAATATGATAAGAACAGGAAACGATTTATTGTCAGCACTTGATTCAATCCTCGCACCATACGCAGTAAAACATAGCAGCAGTAAAGGCAGAGTCCATGAAGAAGCAGATCATAATCTAAGAAGTCCATTCCAGCTAGACCGTGATAGAATTATTCATTCAAAAGCATTTAGAAGGTTAAAAGCAAAGACTCAAGTACTCAGCCCCTCAACAGGGGATCACTTTAGAGACAGACTTACTCACACTCTAGAAGTAGCACAGATTTCTAGATCACTGGCACGTAACCTTAGCCTTAACGAAGACTTAGCAGAAGCGATCGCTCTAGCACACGATCTTGGGCATACACCTTTTGGTCACGCAGGCGAAGAGGCTTTAAATACAGCATTGCAAAACTACAACCTCGCTTTCGAGCATAACGAACAAAGTAAAAGAATAGTTGAGCATTTAGAGAATACTTATCCAGAACACCCAGGATTAAACCTAACTTTCGAAACTTTAGAAGGACTACAAAAACATTCGACTCCTTATGACCAATCGAACCAATCTTTTGTATCTGCAACCATTGAAGCTCAAGTAGTTAATAAAGCAGACGAAATAGCCTACAACAATCACGACATCGATGACGGCATAAGATCAGGTATATTAAAGATTCAAGATTTAGAAAAACTCAGTATTTGGCCAGATCTAAATATTAATCCATGCAAATTCAGAATGAGATACATCAGCGAGATAATGAAATCTATGCTAACAGATCTAATTGAACAAACCCTCGCAAACATATCAACTATGCACATTAGATCATTAGGAGACGTATACAGCTGCGACAGAACAATAGTAGAATTTTCAGATTCAATGAAGTTAAAAGCAAAAGAATTAAGAGAGTTCTTATACGAATACTTTTATTATTCAGAAGTTGTAAGCAAACAAAACGAAGAACAGAAAAGAATACTTACAGAGTTATTCAATTATTTAGTAGAAAATCCAGATTCTTTACCTGAAGATGAATTTACCAAAGATGACGAAGTTGCTATTATTGCAAAGGATTATATTTCTGGAATGACAGACGATTTTGCTAGATTAAAATACAAAGAACATGCGGTGTCCTAAATGTCATGCTGAAGAAACTAAAGTAGTTGATTCAAGAGACGCAAATGATCAGAGAGAAATACGAAGACGAAGAGAATGTGAAAAATGTGAACACAGATTCACAACTTTTGAACGTTACCAGTCACCAAGTTTTGTAATTGTTAAGAAAGACAACACATCAGAACCGTACAACAGAAAAAAACTAGAAGCCGGAGTATGGCGAGCCTTCAAAAAAAGAAAAGCAACAGAAGAACAAGTAGCAAACATGCTTAACGAACTCGAAGAGGAGTGGATCACGATGGGTAAAGAAATCCCATCAACTGAAATAGGTGAGGGAATAATGCGTAAATTAAAGGACCTCGATGAAGTTGCATACATAAGATTCGCTTCAGTTTACAGAGACTTCAAAGACCTCAAAACTTTCGAGAAAGAACTCGAAGAATTAAGTAATAGGTAGTTTACTCCACTGGTGGTGGACCATCTGGTCCAATCATTTCAGGTGCACCATCTGGACCATTTGAAAATGGAACAGAAAACGGATCACTTTCAGTCTCAGCTGAACACCCTGCGATAGAAACAATAAGAATCAGACTAGAAAGCAGTAGTCCGGCCTTCTTCAATGTCGAGAATAACATCACTCGCTCTTTCATATTTAAACGTATAATTAATATCTTCTATATAATAATAATCTATAGGACCAGTACCAACCCCAAGAGTATCAGTCTCTATTATTGAGCTGTCTTCAAAAAGATTAATTAGCTCTTGGCCTTCACCAGTTACAAGTATATTCTCGCGTACTTGGCTTAATTTCTGACTATTTTGAAGGAGATTTTCATCACTACTGAAGTTCGCAAGTTCAAAAACTTTCTTAAGCTCATCTCTGAAATCAGGAGCTTTCAAACTATCTTTATCATAAAGTCCTTGGCCAGCAAGTAGTCTGCCATCTTCAAGGTAAACAAAGTAATCAATAACACCTTCATCTTCTACTTCAAATAAAATACTTGGCCCATCAAGAGCAATTCCTTCATTTGTAACTACCTTAGAACCTTCATAATCAAGCACATAGGTACTTTTCAATGCATTAAAGTATTCAGTAGCTGTGTAATCTTCAGGATTGGTCCAAAAGCTAAATGCAGCTCTAACAGTATTGGGTTTTGAATGAACAAAATTAGGTTTTCCTTCTTCAAAGAAACCTACAAAAAATCCACCTTCAAGTTCATAGTGATCCCAATAGAAAGGAACTTGGGCCTCAAGTCCTGCTTTAGAAGTTTGCTCTTTCCAATTATAGCTAATATCAAATTCAGCATTAGGACTAAAATCCCTAACTCTATAAATCATATCTACAAACTGCCCACGACTAATAGGATTAGTTGGATTTAAGCTTCCATCTAAATTTATGTCATATAAATTATTTTCAAACCCATAAGACATGTACTTAGCAAACCAAGCATCTTCGCTTACGCTAGGATGAAAATCAACAAAGCTCATATCAGATTCAGTAATTCCTTTTGCAACAAGTGCCATCTTCAAAGCCTCTGCCATATTCACAGACTGTGCAGGCTTAAAAGTACCATCTTCGTATCCTTGAACTACGTCTCTGCTTACCGCTTCACGAACATAGTCAATGAACCAGTGCTCTTCAAGTACATCACTGAAATCATTAGGCCCAGGTTCAACGCTGTTGTCAGGTGCAGAAAGCAAAATTACTTTAAGTGCTTCTGCTCTAATAATTCCAGCATCAGGTCTAAAGGTTCCATCATCATATCCTTCAATTATTTCTTCAGCGCTAAAAACAGAAACAGCTTTATAATATTCGCTGTCTTCGCTTATATCTGAAAAATCTGCAGCTAGAGCAGTTGGAACCAATAATGTTGTTGCTAATATAGAATAAATTATTTTTTTCATTCTTCTTCGGTTAATTGAGTAGGATCAACTACCTCGTTTGGTAGTAAGTTTATATTTTGAGTTTCAAGGATTCCTCCAATGATCTCGATCAAGCTTTCAACAGGATAAGCACCTGCCAAAATATGATTATTAACAAAATAAGTAGGAGTACCAGTTACTACTAGATCAGTCGCCTCTAGATTATGTTCTTCAATCATTTCTTTCTTTTCGTTTGAATTCACAAAGCAGTTTCTAAATTCGTTTGTATCAAGTCCCATTTCACGAGCATAACCAGTAAATCTACTAGCTAAAGTAGTTGGGCTAACAGTTGTCCAATCATCTTGTCTTTCAAATAGTAAATTATGCATGCCTAAGAAATCATCTTGCTCAGCAGCACATTCAGCAGCTACAGAAGCAAGAAGATCATTGTCACCTGTATAGGTGTACTTGAATGACATCTTTAAGTTTTCACCATAGGTATTAATAAGTTCCTGAACTACAGGAGCTGAATCCTTAGAGTGAGGCGATGAGAAACTTGTAAATAAAACTATGTTTAAAGGAGCTTCATTGGTTTCATTGGGACCAATTACCCGAGCATTCTCAATGTTTGGTCCTTCAATAGCAACAAGTGGAGT
>JAUHYY010000036.1 GCA_030426295.1 bacterium | reverse complement strand
CTCAGTGTTCCTGACGCTGAAAGATTTACAGTTGGTTCAATAAATGGATTTTTACAGAAAGTTTTGCCTATTGTTAGCAGGATTCATTCATCGATTTCGAAAGATATTGTGCTTCGAAAACTTGCTCAGCATTTAAGAACTAAAGTTGATTTTCTTTATGATGAGCTTCGAAACATAAAAAGTTTTGCAGTTAAGACCCCTAAAGGCTCTATGAATAACCAGGTTTCTCAGAAATATAATTTTGATTTTGAGGATTATTTTTGGTGTAATATTTTGATTCATCCAAGTGCGTATGCCGATATTCGTGATTTACTTGCTAAAAAATCGTTTATAGTTCGAGAAAAACAGGTTTACAAATCTGTTGAAGATTTCTATAATTCATCGAGCGATTTTCCGGATATCCAATTAAATGATTTAGATGTCGAGGAAGAGCTGAAAGAAAAATATAAAGTTTTGTCTTTATATCTTGAGTCAGTTGCAAATGAATCGTGGGAACAAGAAGATTTAGTAGCAGAGCAGAAAAATTTGTTCGATAGAATCCTTAAGGGATACAAGAAACGAGAAGGTGAAAGAATACAAAGAGCTCTAAGTGATGCCGAGACAAACTCTGATAAAGAATCTATGGTTTCACTTCTAGAGGATTACAAAAAAATATTGTCTTTATAAAGACCCCATATGGCAAAAGTAAGAAAATTTATATCGCATGCTACGGATGATAAAATCAAGAGTTATCCGAAGCCTCTTCAAGATCTTATAAAGAAAGGTAAAGATCAACGGTTTGTAACACAGCAGGAAGTTTTAAAAGCTGTTCCTGATGTTGAAGAAAGTCTCGAAATTTTAGATGAGCTTTATGAGCTTTTCTTTGACCTAGGTATCGAAGTTATCGATCAAAAAGATGCGATGCAATGGGTTATGGATAAAAAGATGAAAGAAGGAGTTGAAGCTAAGCGTGTTGAAGATGGTGAAAAGCCAAAGAAAAAGAAGGATGAAGTTGATACTTCAAATTCTAAGTTCTTCAATCTTGATATGGATGATGGTAAGAACAAAACTCAACTTGCTGAAATCGCTAATGATTCAATTAGAATGTATTTATGCGAGATTGGTAAGGTTCCACTTTTGACTGCAAAAGAAGAAATTGAATTAGCTCAAGCAATTAGACGTGGTGATCAAAAGGCTAAACAAAAACTTGCTGAAGCGAATCTTCGTTTAGTAGTAAGTATTGCTAAGAAATATATTGGTCGTGGTCTTTCTTTCTTAGATTTAATTCAAGAAGGGAACATCGGTCTTTTCCGAGCTGTAGAAAAATTTGATCCAGATAGAGGGTTCAAGTTCTCAACTTATGCTACTTGGTGGATTAGACAAGCGATTACAAGAGCTATTGCTGATCAAGCTAGAACTATTAGAATTCCAGTTCATATGGTTGAAACGATTAATAAGCTTACACATACGCAAAGACGTCTTGTTCAAGAACTTGGTCGTGAACCATTAGTAGAAGAACTAGCTGCTGAAATGGATATGGAAGAAAAGAAAGTTCGTCACATTCTTAAGATTTCTCAAGATATTGTATCTCTTGAAGCTCCAGTTGGAACTGAAGAAGATAGTAAGCTTGGTGACTTCATTGAAGACGACGATGCCCTTTCTCCTTCAGATTTCACAAATAAGACTCTGCTTCGAGAAAACATTAGGCAAATGCTTAAATATCTTTCTCCACGTGAAAGAAAGATCATTGAAATGCGTTTCGGACTACAAGATGGAGTAGGTCATACTCTAGAAGAAGTAGGTAAAGAATTCAATGTTACGCGTGAAAGAATTAGACAAATTGAAGCAAAAGTGTTACAAAAACTGCGCGAACATCCGACTAGTATAAGAATTCGCCCTAATTGATAATCTAAATTTATATAAAAATGGTAGATAAAAAAAATACAGAAGAATTATTATTGACTAAGGAAGGTCTTGCAAAGCTTGAAGAAGAATTAGACCAACTTAAAAATGTAAAACGTAAAGAAGTTGCTAAACAAATTAAAGAAGCGATTTCTTATGGTGATCTTTCAGAAAATGCTGAATACGATGCAGCTAAAAATGAGCAAGCGTTCGTAGAAGGTAGAATCATCGAATTAGAAATGATGATCAAGAATGCTAAGATCGTTAAAGATTCTAAGAAATCAAGCGGTACAATCGTTCAATTCGGATCAACAGTTACAATTGTTGATCAAGACAAAAAAGATGCTGACGAAGAAACATATACAATCGTTGGTTCAACTGAAGCTGATCCATTCAATGGTAAAATCTCAAATGAATCACCACTAGGTCACGCACTTATTGAAAGAAAGAAAGGTGAAGTGGTGGAATACGAAGCTCCAAAAGGAAAAGTTAAATACAAGATCTTAGGAGTTAAATAGCTAATAGCTAACAGTAAATAGAAAATTCAAAAGGCCCTCTCACTCGAGGGCCTTTTTTAGTTGTTTATTTTTTCTTAGGGTATCCGTATTTGAGTCTGTAAGTGTAGTAGGCTGAGATGAATACAAACCATGCTACAATTAGAACTTGGAAAATTTCAGCAGAGAGTAGGTAGATGTATGCGTATCTAGCGAATAGGAATCCGAAACCAAAGAGTGAAATCCAGAAAAGGTTTCCGGCATATCTGTCTGCTATTTTTCTTTGTACTCTTAGTTTTTTATCGATTTTCTTTCTGTAGAATTTCAAAGCTATATGAGCGATGAATAGAAGAGAATAAAAAGTTATGAAGAGTGGGTAGTATTTGAATGTTGTTCCGTTTACAGGATCAAATAGTGTTTCGATTGCCATTTTTTATTGTTAACGTTTGTTAGATTTTTTATACCATTTTTCAAAAGGTTTGAGTAATGGTACATGATTTTTCCGTTGATAGCTTATTAGTTTTTTGGTGCTGTATATTCCTATCAATAAAAATACAATTTGAGGTAGTCTGAAAATCCATATTGTTAAGACGTCGTCACCCCTTACGAATCCTTCGAGGAATCTCATGTATGAATATAGGGTTACTCCTAGAAGTAGTATTAGTCCCTCGTATTGAGCCCGGTATTTTTGGTATACGTAATAAAGGAATCCAGCGATGAGGGCGCAGTATATTGCTGCGTAAATTTGAGTCGGGTGAATAGGCACAGTGTATTTTACGAAGGCACTATTGAATGTGATTCCGATTGGTAGGATGGTTTCTTTACCGTAATTGAGTCCTCCCATGTAGCTTCCTATGTTTCCGATACTCATTGCAGATATTAAGCTTATAACAAAGATGTCAGCCCATTTTTTCATGTTTTCACCTCTAGGTTCTACGTTTTTGTAAAACACGTAACAGAGGCCAATAATTGCTCCCCAGAATGAAAGTTCAGTATCCCAGATTGCAAATATGCTCAATATTTTTCTTATCTGGAATCCACTAAAGTAAAGTGGTAGGTTTAAGAGTACTTGAACTAGTCGACCGCCTATGATTGCTCCGAGTAAAAGTTTGGGACTTAGGTCTAAGATTAATTGGAGTCGTAATCTACTTTTTTGAGAAAGTTGGCCGAAGATCATTGTTCCGGCAAAAAGTGCTAATGCAATAAAGAACCATAGTGAATAAATTGTTATTCCTTTGAATTCGAATATTATCGGTTGCATTAGAAATTTATTATTATTAGTAGATAAAGAACACTAAATAATGTGTATGTAATTTTACTGTGATTAATCTTATGTTCATCAAGTAAGGATCGCAAGCGAATTGCGCTATGCAAGAATATCACTCCTATTATTATGTATACAAGTAATGAAGTGTTGTATATGTAGAATATTCCGCTTACTTGTCTGTTTAGTATTTTTTCGCTTATGAATACAGCTAAGAAGTAGTAAGTCATATATCCGATTAGCAGGCCTGTAGTTATATTGAAAGCTATTTTTTCCCAATTAGCTTGTTTTTCTGTCTTTTGTGGTTTTTGTGTAGAGAGGGATTTGGCAGGTGGTTTTACGATGCTTAATATTTTGTTAAAGAAATTTGATATTAAATGTTTCTTTAATTCTTTTGATTTTGTAGTGAATAGAAGTTTTAAGTATTTGAAATGTGGAGTTCCACCTGATTTTTTTTGTGTTATTTTTTTGTTTAATCCTAGTTTTTCGATGAACCTTGTTAAAGGGTTTTTAGTTGGCTTTTGTTCTTTAAGAAGTTCTTTTAAGTTCATTGCTTGAAGACGAAGATTTAGTTTTTCTTCTTTGTTTGTTTTTTCATCTATGAATATTTTTGCCTTTTCGATTTCTTCTAAAGCCCTTATAGCTGAGCTGACTAGGTTGTCAAAATTTTCACTGTTCTTTATTTTTAAGAGATGATTTTGGTATTTTTCAAAAAATGTTACTGCTTCTGGTCGAAGATCAGCTTTGTGTTTAGTTAAGATTGTACTGATTACTAAGATGATATCATCGATAGTTTTTTTGAATTTTCTTTGTTTTTTTTGAGTTTTTATTATTTCAGCTGTGTTGTCTGATTTTTTATTTTTCTCGAGTATTTCTATTTCGCTGTAAAGTTTTGTTACTTGGTTAGTGCTTTCATCGAATTGTTGCTGGCTTGCAGTGATGCTTGCGAGTTTAATAACTTTTAAATTGTATTCTTGTATTAATCTTTTGAATGCACTCAACAGGTCTCTTGATGAAATTGTTCCGATTACTTTTTTATCTTCTGTATCACGGGCTTCAAATTTGAATTTGTTAAAATTACTTTCGGTGTTTTCTTCTTTGTCGACCTTAGTAATAGAAATAACTGAAAGCTGAAGTTTGTTTAGCTTCTTTCTAGCGTTTTCTTCGTTATCGGCTTCAATAATACCAGTAAGGTTTTTACCTTGTTTTCCGACCGCATTGTATTGGTATTTGGCCATGGGTATAGTTAATAGCTAATAGTGCATAGCTGGATAGTGCTATTTTACATTTCTAGAATGCTATTAGCAATTAGCCTATTATCTATTTGCTATTTCTTCTTCGAAGCATGGATTAATCCTTGGAACAATGGATGCGGTTTGTTCGGTCTAGATAAGAATTCTGGATGGAATTGGCAACCTACCATGTATGGGTGGTCTATGTTTTCTACAATTTCAACTAGGTTTCCTTCTTTATATTCACCGCTAACTTTTAATCCGTTTTCTTCGATTGTTTCTCTGAAATCGTTGTTGAATTCGTAACGGTGTCTGTGTCTTTCGCTTATCACTTTGTCACCGTAAAGTTTTGCAGTTTTTGTACCTGGAACCAAGTGACATTCGTATGCACCCAGTCTTAGGGTTCCACCTTTATCTCTCTCTTTGTGTTGCCCGGGTAAGAAGTGTATTGCGTATTTTTCTGATCCTAATATTTCGTCTTCGTCAAATTCTGCTGAAGTGATTTGATCGTCTCCTGTAACGTGTCTTAGGAATTCGATTGTAAGTAGTTGCATTCCAAGGCAGATACCTAGGTATGGAACATTGTTTTCACGAGCATATTTTGCTGCTTGGATTTTTCCTTCTGTTCCACGTATTCCGAATCCACCTGGAACCAAGATTCCGTCTACAGATTTAAGTTCGTTCCAAGTTTTTTTGTCTTTTTGTTCAAGTAGCTCTGCGTCTATCCAGACTAGGTCAAGTTCTCTATCTTCGTGGTAGCAAGCGATCTTTAGTGATTCGATTACACTTAGGTATGCGTCTTCGAGCCCTGTGTATTTGCCTACGAGTGCAATCTTTGTTTTTTCTCGTTCTTTATCTATTTTTTCAACAAGTTTGTGCCATTCTTTTAAGTTTGGTTTTGCGTTTTTGAGTCCAAGTTTTTCTGCTAAATGTTTTGTGATTTGTTGTTTCTCGAATTCAATTGGAACTTTGTAGATTGAATTTAGTGTTGGTGCAGATATTACTGCATGTTCATCTACGTCACAGAATAGAGCGATTTTTTCGATTAGTTCTTGTTCGATTTCTTTGTCAGCTCTAGCGATAATGAAGTCTGGTTGAATACCAATACTTCGAAGTTCTCTTACTGAAGCTTGAGTAGGTTTTGTTTTAAGTTCACCTGAAGCTGCAAGGTAGGGCAGGAGAGTTGCATGAATGAATAGAGTGTTTTCTCTTCCGTGCTCATGTCTCATTTGTCTAATTGCTTCTAAGTATGGAAGTCCTTCGATATCACCAACTGTTCCACCGATTTCTACAAGCATAATGTCAGCGCCTGATTCTTTTGCAGCGGTTGTGATTTTGTCTTTGATTGTATTTGTAATATGAGGAACGATTTGAATTGTTCCACCGAGGTAATCACCACGTCTCTCTTTTTCTAGAACTTCTAAATAAACTTGCCCAGTAGTTACGGTTGAAAGTTTGCTAACTGCTATATCGATAAATCTTTCGTAATGACCAAGGTCGAGATCAGTTTCTGCTCCGTCGTCAGTAACAAAAACTTCACCATGTTGGAAAGGAGACATTGTTCCTGGATCTACGTTTAGGTAAGGATCTAATTTTTGAGTGAATACCTTATAACCAGCACTCTTCAAAAGAGCACCGATGGAAGCTGATGTGATCCCTTTTCCTAGAGATGAGCATACGCCGCCGGTAACAAATATGTATTTAGTGTTCAATTTTTTAAATTATCTAATTTTTAAACCAGTGTGGGCCTTTACTCTATCCATTACTGAATTTGCTTGTGCCCGTGCTTTTTCGTTTCCTTCTTCTAACACCTTATAAACATAGTCCATGTTCTTTTCTAATTCAATTCTTTTTTCTCTGAACTCTCCAAAATATTCGTGGAACTTTTCTAGTAGTGTTTTCTTGGCGTTTCCGTATCCGAATCCACCTGTTCTGTATTTTTCTTTTAGTGCTTCTACTTCTTCTTTAGTTGCCATTAATTTGTATAGCGCAAGTACGTTGCAGCCCTCTGTTTCCATTGGTTCTTCGAGTGGAGTTGATGCAGTTTGGATTCCCATTATTGCTTTTTTAATTTCAGGTTCTTCTGCAAAAACATTGATTGTGTTTCCATAACTTTTACTCATTTTTTGGCCGTCAGTTCCAGGCACGACAGCAACTTCTTCTGGAATGTGTGGTTCTGGAAGTTTAAAAGTTTCGCAATACGTGCTGTTGAATTTTTGAGCAACGTCACGAGTGATTTCGATGTGTTGTTTTTGGTCTTTCCCAACTGGTACTAGGTCAGGTTCATAAAGTAAAATATCTGAGGCCATCAGAACTGGGTAAGTGAAAAGCCCGACAGTTGTTTCTTTCTTACCTTTTTCTTGAGCGTCTTTCCACGCGTGTGCTCTTTCAAGTAATCCCATGCTGCAAATTGTGCTTAAGATCCATGTGCATTCTGCATGCTGAGGAACTTCTGACTGCATGAAGAAAGTGCATTTTTTAGGATCAAGTCCGAATGCTAGGTAATCTAAGGCTAAATCTAAAGTTAATTGGTTTAGCTTTTCTTTGTCTCTTACTGTTGTAAGTGAATGCAGGTTTGCAATCATATAGAAGCACTCGTTGCCGTCTTGCATTTCGATGTGCTGTTTGATTGCACCGAAGTAATTACCGATATGGATTTTTCCTGAGGGTTGAACTCCTGAAAGTATTCTTTTTGTCATGGCTGGATTATAGCAATTTATTTTTTGATGTCGATTGCTAATTTCTTAGAGAGTTTTACGGCTTGATTGACGTATGTATTTATACAGGTATAATAATTCCCTTTATGAAATTCTATGACTTTAAAATTGACTGCGAAGACTGGGGTTGTGATTGAAGTGCCAGATGCTTTTACACCATTTGCTCAAGCTGAGCATCCTGTCGACTCAAGAGCTAGAAGGTGTATTGAGACTATAAATGGGCGAGTTGATTTTGTTTTTGATCCTACTAATGAAAGGTATTTAGAGAGACTTGATGAGTTGAGAAGAATGTCAAAGATTCTTAATAATCGGCTTGCAGAAAGCCTTAGACTTTTACCTGTAGCGGTGAATTCTAAATTGAATAGGTCTACTAATTTGTTTAAGTTTAGTGTTGTGGTTAGGCCAATAAGTTGTAGCAATCCTCATAGCCCAGAATCGAATAATCAATTTGATATTAGTGGTGATAGTGTTGTGTTTTGTTTGCATTATGATGAGCAAGGTGCTTTTCAGGATGCAAGAATAATATGGGACCAGAAGAGTCTTGGAGTAGCAAAAAGAAAATTTTTAGATAAAGTTTTTACTGATGCTTATATAGATTTGTTAGCTGTCGAACTAGATTTAGATTACATAGTTAAATCTGTTAGTACTGCTTTTCAATCACATTTCCCGAATGAAGTAGGTAGTATTCTTCGCTCTCTGGCTGAAGTTGATAAGTATGCTTTTGATCCTGATGTTATGGGGGATGAAATTTTTTATTTAGGTTTATATGTTAAGTGGTTATGTAGAGGTTCAAAGAAGCCGCCGCGTGAATTTGTTGATAAGCATATGGGCGAGATAATGGATAAGTTTCCTTATTTGGATCAAGTTTTAGTTCGTAATTTATTTTTTCGAAGACAGAGGTAAAAAAGCTTCTTATATAAGAAATTTATGTGTTACATTAAACCCAAAAAAATAATATTAATCTTCTCAAGATGAATACACACGGTGCAGCTGATATTGTTGTCGGAACTCAATATGGTGATGAAGGTAAAGCTAGAGTCGTTGATGATATGGCAAAGGACTATGATGTAATCGCTCGTTTTAATGGTGGAGCGAATGCTGGTCATACAATTGAACATAATGGTTTGAAAGTTGCTTTAAATCAGGTTCCGTCTGGAATTTTCTACGAAGATAAAATTTTATATGTTGGTTCTGGTTGTGTGATTAATATCTCTAAACTCGTTGCTGAGATCGAACGACTCGAAGGGATTGGAATTAATCTGAAGGGGCGATTCAAGGTTTCATCTCAAGCTGGAGTAGTTCAGCCTCACCATATGTTGATTGATGCTGAGATTGGTGGAAAAGTTGGAACTACAAAGAATGGGATTGGTCCAGCTTATGCAGATCGATCACTGAGAATGTGGGGAGACAGATTATTGAACATTAGATTAGGTGATTTGCATGGTGATGCGGATCATTTTTTTGAATACATGAAGAAAAATTTAGAGTTCACTAAATCAGCTTATGGTATTGAAGGTGAAGAAGTTGATTTTGATCAATTAGCTGCAGATTTTGAAAAAATCCGAGACTATATTGAAATCGATACTCTTTATCTACAAAAGCTTGCAGAGCAAGGTAAGAAGATTTTATTTGAAGGTGCTCAGTCTTTCATGCTTGATGTGAATAAAGGATCTGTTCCTTATGTGACTTCAAGTGGAACTTCTGCTCCAGCTGCTTATACAGGTGGTGATCTGTCGCCAAACTTTCATGGTAAAACAATCGGTGTTGCTAAGGCAATTATGTCGAGAGTAGGGCATGGTCCATTCATTTCAGAATTTGGTGGTGAAAGATCAGAAGAGTATTGTATGACTGCTAATGAAGATGGTTCGCCGACTTATGGTCGTGCTGTTGAAGACGAATATAATATTGATGAATTGCTTGCCTCTGATGATCCATTTGAAATGGGTAAAGCTGTTCGGCATTTATCTGGTGAGTATGGGACTGTTTCGACTAGGCCAAGAAGAATCGGGGCTCTTGATTTACCTCAACTTACTTACGCAGTTAAGACAAACGGTATTAACGGACTTGTTCTGACTAAATGTGATCTTTTGAATGTTTATTCAAAGACTGCTAAAGGAATGATCCCTATTGTAACTGGTTACAAACTTGATGGTGAAGATATTAATTTTGTTCCTGGTTCTACAAGAACTTACGGTAGAGTTGAGCCAGTTATTGAATATAGAGAAGCATTTAGCGAAGATATTTCTCATATGAGAAGTGAAGATGAATTACCTCAAGCTCTTAAAGATCTGCTCAAAGAAGTAGAGGAGTTTGTAGGATGTGAAGTAGCAGGGATCGGAGTTGGTCCTGGTAGAGAACAATATGTA
>JAUHYY010000035.1 GCA_030426295.1 bacterium | reverse complement strand
ATGTGTGGGGTAAAAGAATCTTAACTGAGTTTTATGGTCAGCCAGAAAATATGAAATACGATGATATGCGAAATTGGATTAAGGACTATTTCGAGGGCAAAGGTGCCTGGGCAGGACAATTCTTATTTGAATATATTAGGACTCGTCCACAGAAAAAACTTGCAAAATAAAACATTTCGACTATCATCGAAATGTAATTATTTAACATTTTGCAATGAATTCAGTTACTAAACTTATTACAATTAGTCTTTTCACTTTACTTCTAAGTGGGTGCTTTTTATTCACTCCAACAGAAGTAGAAGAAAACGAATTACCACCAGTTTCTGTTGATCAAGAATCAGAAGAAGAAACTGAAGAAGCAGTAGATGAACCAACTGAAGAAGGTGAAAATAGTGCAGGCGCATCAACAGAACCTATAGAACTTGAGGCAGCAACTGCATCAACTCCAGAATACACAAATTACTCTGAATCAAAGAGACAGCAACTTCTTGCATCAAACACACCTCACGTAATTTTCTTCCACGCTGAATGGTGTCCAACTTGCCGAGCTTTCGAAGACAGATTAGGTGAAACTTTATCAAGTTATCCAAATGGAACAATTATCTTAAAAGCAAACTTCGATACAGAAAAAGAACTTAAAAAAGAATATACTGTTAGAAGCCAATCAACTCTTACTGTAGTAAAAGCTGACGGTACTAAGCTAGTTACTTTAGTTGATCCAACAGACGAAGTACTTCAAGCAGCTATCTCAGAAACTCTGCAATAGCAAATAGTTAGCAGAAGTTACCCTTACACTTAATCTTACCCTTATGGAGCTCCTAATCACATCCTTCCTCGCTGGTCTACTTACAATCCTTGCACCATGCGTTCTGACTCTACTACCAGTAATCATTGGAGGGTCAGTTGAAACGCAAAGCAAGACACGACCATTAGTAATTGCAGGTTCATTAGGGGTTTCAGTGATTATATTTACGCTATTATTAAAAGTTTCAACACTACTAATCGACATCCCAGATACATTCTGGAAAATCGCTTCAGGTGGAATCATAATCTTCTTATCACTGACAATGATTTTCCCAGATGCTTGGACGCGCCTCGCATTCAAACTGAAGCTATATAAGAGTGAATCTCTGCTCCACAAAAACGCATCAGGCAAAGGTAGTGCTGTAGCACTGGGTGCATCACTAGGTCCTGTATTTACGACTTGTTCTCCAACTTATCTATTCATAGTTGCGACAGTCCTACCACAAAACTTTGCTACAGGATTCGTTAACCTTCTTGCTTACACTGTGGGAATGATGATTCTACTGCTGCTAATCGGTTATGGAGGCCAAGCGGTAGTCAAGAAATTAAGATTCGCTGCTAATCCAAACGGATGGTTCAAGAAAGTAATTGGAGTGATATTATTAATAGTTGGGATGATGATTATTACAGGACTCGATAAAGACTTAGAAATTTTCATATTAGATAACGGATACTTAGGTCCAATTGAAATTGAAAATTCTTTGCTTGATAAGGCGCGCTAGCCTATACTGAGGCCAGCAAATTTAAATTTACGAACATGAAATTTTTCTTAGACACTGCAGAACTCGAAGACATTAAAAAGTATGCAGCCTGGGGAGTAGTTGATGGTGTTACAACAAATCCATCTCTAATTGCCAAAGCTGGTGTTGATCAAGAAACAAGAATTAAAGAAATCCTTGAAATTGTTGACGGTCCAATTAGCTCAGAAGTAAACGCTACTGACGTTGAAGGTATGGTAGAAGAAGGTAGAAAATTCGGTGCATGGCACGAAAACGTTTTTGTTAAACTACCAACTACTCCAGAAGGTCTTCAAGCTTGTAAGATCCTTAGATCAGAAGGTATCAAAGTAAACATGACTCTTATCTTCTCAGTTTCTCAAGCTGTTATGTGTGCTAAAGCAGGAGCAAACTTCGTAAGCCCATTCATCGGTAGAGTAGACGATATGTCTCAAGATGGAATGTCTCTAATCGAAGAAATGACACAAGTTTGGATGAACTATGGATTCGACACAGAAATTCTAGTTGCAAGTATCCGTCATCCTAGACACGTAGTAGATTCAATGAGACTTGGTGCAGATATCGCTACAATGCCACCTAAGATTTTCGACCAACTAATGAAACACCCGCTAACAGATATCGGACTAGCAAAATTCATTGAAGATTCTAAAAAATCACAAGCCTAATGATCAAATTTGACCTCGAAAATTTATTCAAACTAGAAGAGCATGGTCTCAACCTAGAAGATTTTAATGCTCAAGGTGAAAAAATCCCTTTATATCTAGAGGGGATTTTCTCAAAAGAGGTTGGATTCTACGAAATCCTAGATGATGATGAAACAATAACTAAAATAAAAGAATACGCAGCTTCAGTCGAAGGTAAGTATGAGCACATTGTAGTGCTCGGTATCGGGGGGTCATCACTTGGGACAATATGTTTACAGAAAAGCCTTGGTCACATGTTTAATCAAAGCAGTCCAACATTACATGTGCTACAAAATATTGACCCCGACCTAATTTCAGACCTCGAAGATACAATCGAATATTCAAAAACACTATTTATAGCAATTAGTAAATCAGGTGGAACAGCAGAAACACTTGCTGAATACTTCTATTTCAGAAAAAAGATAGAAAGTATGGGGCTACATCCAGCTGAGCACTTTGCATTTGTGACTGACCCAAACGTTGGGTGGCTAAGAGAGATGAGTCAAAAAGAAGAAATCCCAACCTTTGATGTGCCACCAAATGTAGGTGGGCGATTCTCAGTTCTAACTCCAGTAGGACTCCTGCCAACTGCCTTAATTGGTCTCGACATCGATGCCTTAATTGAAGGAGCAAAGAAACAAAGACAAAGGTTCCTTTCTACAAATTTCGATGAGAATCTCTCATTCCAACTAGCAACAATTCAGTACCAAATGGCAAACCAAGGTAAAAACATAAACGTTATGTACCCTTATTCAGAAAGGCTTAAGTCGATGTCTGATTGGTATGCACAACTACTTGCTGAATCTATTGGTAAAACAGAAGAAATAGGAATCACTCCAGTAAGTGCAACAGGTGTAACTGATCAACATTCTCAAAGCCAACTTTATATGGATGGTCCATTCGACAAGTTAATCATGTTTATCAAAGTCGAGAAGTTTTCAAAAGATCTCGCAATTGGATACGAAGAGGAAGGACATTATTTGAGCCAAAAAACTTTCAATCAACTAATGCATAATGCATTGCGAGGAACTGCTGATGCGCTTACAGAAAAGCAGAAAGCAAATATGACTATCCAAGTTAATGAGGTTAGTGCAACAACAATTGGAGAACTTTTCATGCTTTTCGAAGGATCTGTTGCATTCCTAGGGGAATTTTATAATATAAATGCCTTCGATCAACCAGGTGTTGAACTTTCAAAAGTACTTACTAAACAATATTTAAATGAATCTGCCTAAACTAGGTGAACAACTCGCCGAAGAACATATTAAACTTTTAAACACATTCTCTAAGTCTTGCCGACACACGATTGTTTCAATGCTGAAACAATCTCAAAGTGGGCATCCAGGAGGATCTCTTTCAACTATCGATTACTTGGCACTTCTTTACACTATGATAATCGGACAAACAGGTGAAAAAGTAATCGTATCAAACGGACATATTTCTCCTGCAGTTTATTCAACTCTTGCTGAAATGGGGTGGATTCCAAAACAAGAAGTGATAGACACATTCAGAAACGTAGGATCAATCTACGAAGGTCACGTAACTCGGCATGTTCCAGGTATCTGGTACGGAACAGGACCACTAGGTTCAGGTATTTCAGCTGCAAGTGGATTCGCACTAGCCGAAAAACTAAAAGGATCAAACCAAACAGTATACGGAATCATTGGTGACGGTGAAGCCCAAGAAGGACAAGTCCACGAAATGATGAACTTCGCTGTAAAATACAACCTCGACAACTTCGTGGTTTTCGTTGATTACAACAAAGTCCAGCTAACAGACAGCCTAGAAGACACAATGCCAATCAATATTGCGGGTATTTTCGAAGCAGCAGGTTGGCACGTAATTGATGTAGACGGTCATGACTACTCAGCAATGTGGTCAGCTCTTAAAGAAGCCCAAGACTCAAACAAACCAGTCATTATTATGGGTAACACTATCATGGGTAAAGGAGTAGACTTCATGGAAGAAACAGGTCTTGCACACAAAGCTACATGGCATGGTAAAGCACCAGCACCAGATGCTGCAGACGAAGTATTGCCATCACTACTACCAACTGAAGAAGAAACACAACTACTCGACCAATTCAGATCAAAAGTAGCATGGACTCCACCTACACCAACTTTCATAAAAGAAGGTGACACAAACAATCTCGACACAGGCGAACCAAAAGTGTACGAACCAGGAACAGTTACAGATTGTCGTTCAGCTTATGGTAACGCACTACTTGATCTAGCTAAAAGAAATAAACAAGTTCTTGCTCTCACGGCAGATTTAATGGGTTCAGTTAAAACACAAGCTGTCCACGATGAACTGCCAAACCAACATGTTGAAGCAGGTATTGCAGAACAACACATGGTTTCATTATCAGGAGGTCTATCACTCGATGGATTCGTACCTTTCTGCTCAACATTTGGTGCATTTATGAGTAGTCGTGCAAAAGACCAAGCTCGTGTAAACGACATCAACCACGCAAACGTTAAAATGGTAGCAACTCACTGCGGACTCTCAGTAGGTGAAGATGGTCCAACTCATCAAGCAATCGATGACATGGGGTCATTCCTTGGAATGTTCAATATGCACGTGATCGAGCCTGCTGACGCAAACCAATGTGACCAAATCATCAGATACGTTGCAAAGCACGACGGTAACTTCTACGTAAGAATGGGAAGACACAAATTCGAAGTCCTAACAAAAGAAGACGGAACCCTAGTTTATGGACCAGACTACGTTTACGAATACGGTAAAACAGATACAGTTCGCGAAGGATCAGATCTAACTGTTGTAGCCTCAGGTGCAATGGTAGGTGAAACCCTAAAGGCACTCGAACAAACTGACAAATCAGTTGAAGTAATCGCAGTGAGCTCTATCAAAAAATTCGACCAAAACCTAATCGACTCTATCAAAAAGACAGGTAAAGTAATCACAGTCGAAGATCACAACACAATCTCAGGTCTTGGCGGAATGCTCGCTAGAGAACTAATGAACCAAGGTATCTGCCCGCAAAGTTACGAAATGATAGGAGTAGAAGAATACCAATTATCAGGTACTCAAGCAGACCTTTACGAAGAAGCTGGAATCTCAGCAAACCACATTGCAAAAGCAATAAACTCACTATAATCAATAATTAATTATTAATAATGAATAACATCGGTCTTATCGGTCTCGCAGTAATGGGGCAAAACCTTGCCCGAAACATAGCTAACAAAGGTTATAAAATTTCTGTGTACAACAGAACAACTTCAGTTATGGAAGAATTTATTGCGCAGCACGGATCAGATAACTTACAAGGCCAAGCCGAACTAGAAGACTTTGTTAACTCACTCGAAACACCACGAAAAATAATCCTACTCGTAAAAGCAGGAGGAGCAGTCGACGCAGTAATCGAAGGACTAAAACCATTACTCGACAAAGGAGACCTAATCATCGACGGTGGTAACTCACTTTACACAGACACTCAAAGAAGACACAAAGAACTTAAAGAAGAGGGATTCAACTTCATCGGTTCAGGAGTTTCAGGTGGTGAAGAAGGAGCCCTTAACGGACCAAGCCTAATGCCAGGTGGCGACAAAGACCAATGGGAACTTATCAAACCAATCTGGGAAGACATCTCAGCTCGAGACTTTAACGGTGGACCATGTACAACTTACGTAGGCGAAGACGGAGCAGGTCACTACGTAAAAATGGTTCATAACGGAATCGAATACGGAGTAATGCAAATCATGGCAGAAGGATACGAAATGCTCAAAACTCTATACGGATTATCAGCTGACGAAATCGGAGAAATCTTTGCAAAATACAACGAAGGTAAACTTAAATCATTCCTTTTCGAAATCTCAGTTCCTGTCCTCACAAAAAAAGAAGACGGCGTTAACTTAATCGACGTAATCCTAGACAAAGCAGGTCAAAAGGGAACAGGTAGATGGACAGTCATCGACGCACTTCAAAGAGGAGTAAACCTTGGAACAATCGAAATGTCTGTAGAAGCCAGAGTAGTTTCAAGTCATAAAGAACGACGAACAAAACTAGAACCAAACTTCTCAAAACCAGAAGCAAAACCTTCAATGACTCTCGAAGAATTCCTACCAGCTCTCGAAGATGCAATGTACACATCAATGCTTTGCTCCTACGCACAAGGTTACGACCTAATCAAAACTGCAGCTAAAGAAGAAGAGTGGAACATCGACCTAGCTGAAGTAACTAGAATCTGGGAAGGAGGATGCATCATCAGAGCAGAAATCTTAAACTTCTTACACCGTGCATTCGAGAACACAACATTCGATCACATGTTCGAAGTTAAAGAAGTTCACGAAGCTTTGAAAACATCAGTCCCATCACTTAGAAAAGTTGCAGCTGAGGCTTTATTAAATGGCGTACCAGCTCATTCAATGGCTGCTTCGCTTACATACTTTGATGCAATGACTCAAGCCCGCACATCAGCAAATATGATCCAAGGTCTACGAGATAACTTCGGAGCACACACATACGAAAGAACTGACAAAGAAGGAAGCTTCCATACTGAATGGAATAGCTAAGCTTCTTGAGAAGCTAATGAATTATCAAAGTCTATTTTAATGTCTTCGAGTTTTGTAAATCCACCTTGTACGAAAGTTCTATTTGCTTCTACTTGATTTGCAAGTGGCAAGCGAACTGAGTATTGAATGCCTTCAATCGTTTCTTGTCTAGCTATACCTGTAGAAGATATAAATTTATTAGCTGTTTGCATGAATTCATCAATCTGTTTTCTCATTGCAATAAGCTCTGTCCATTTTTCATCATCTTCAAGATCTGAGTAAAACACATCATTCATATCATCATAAACTGCTTCAATTCTGGCTTCAAAATATGATCGAACAAATTCAGGATCTCTCAAACTCGTATAAAGTTTAGCTACATGATCTACAGGAATTCTTTCCCCCTCTTGTTCAGAGAATTCAGCCTCAATAACTGTTGTGAGCATTGCTCGAGTGGGCGTTAGATCACCAACAGTAGGTAAATGTGAAAATTCATCATGTAATTCTCTAGCTTCAATCGCATCATCTGAAGCAACTCCTTTAAACATTTCATACCAGTTGATTGGTTGAGAATGTTCTCTTCTGAAGTATCTAACACTTTTTTTGTGAGGTATACCTTTCAGTAGATAATATTCGTTTGCAGAATCGAAAAGAGTCCCATTTTGAATATGATCTCTAACTCGTTCGAAAGGTACCCGAATAAACACATTTGTAGACATTTCATATACTAGTAAATTTCGGATTTCTTCTTCGGTTATTTCTTGTCCTTCAAGAAGCCTACGAATTTGTGTGTTACTTACTTTGACTATTTTCCTAGTAGCCTTTTTTCTATTTTCTTCAGACCCAGAATCAGATCGTAAATCTACAGTTAAACCTTCAAGGCCTGGCTTGGATAATTCTCTTTCCTCTGTTTCACCTAACTCTACAGTTACTGTTGGTTTTTCGGTTGGAGTAGGCGAACTAGGTTGAATCTCATTATCAGGTATAGTTGGTGCAGATGGATTATTTTCTGCAGGTACAAAAACATGATCTAAAATCAAAAGTGTAAGCTTTCGTAGAGTTTGTTTCGTAGATGGAGTACTACCATCTATCTCAATGTTTGTACCATCAAATCGGAAGTCATATCTAAAGTGTAGACCTTTATATAAAACTCTAACATTGAAAATAAATTGACCTGTTTCGCCTTCAACCATTTTCGCATCAAACCTAAACTTATTTAATCCGGCTAATCGAATTTTCCAAGATCCAGGAAGTAAAGAACGAGATCTATTTTCAACTATATCTGTTTTGATTTTAACGTAATCTTTTTCCTGACCATCCATTTCAATGGCTAATTTCTGAACTACTCTTTGATTTTTAGGAAGTTTTCTAAGTATAAGTTCAGTAAGTGCATCTTTCCCTAGTATTCTCAAAAAGTTAAAGTCTACACAAAGTTTTTCAACAAATGTTTGGATTCCATACGTCCCCATATTCATCTCAATTTCTTTCCTGACATCAGGCGTAGAAAGAAGTTCAAGTGCAATAGGTGTAATAATTTCTAGTAGTGCTTTTTCACTAAGCTTAAATTCATAAACAAGTGCTGTCAGCATCCATGGAATGACAGGTAACCTGAGCATATTTAAAAAGTGCCCAGGATCTGACGGCATAGCTGTATTGATTATTCCTTGAGCAACAGCTTTAGTATCAATTGTCGATTTATATTTATACCGAAGGTAATCCAAGTAAAGTTTTATCGAAGCTCCTGCAATAGGTACTGAGTCTCCTCTAATAAATGGAGCTGCAATCATTGCATGTAAATTAAGTCCATCATTTTTTATAATTTCATCTACAAATTTTAAAGCTTCATCTTTAATCTTTGGGTTTTTCAGCATTTGCCTCATTAACTCAGGCAGCATCCCAAGGTCGGGACCATGAGCTATCCAAATTGAACCAGTAGCCCACTTTACAAGATATTCTAATTCTTCATCTACATAACCTTCTCCATGTATTTCTTGGAGTGCAGTCGCATACTTCAACAAATCTAACAAGTTAGAACTCTGTGCAATACTTGTCGGATCTTGCTCTATCGCTCTATTCATATCTAAGATCATACTTCTAAGCTCCTCCCTGCTAACTTTAGGTTGGTATCCAGGAACATCTGCAGATATATCTGCCAATTTACTGTGTGTTTTCTTAAGCTTCCTATAATTTGGTTTTCTTGAGATCCATTCATAAAAATATCCACCATAATTCGTGTGAAAGTCTTCAGGAACAGATTGCCCAACCTCTTTCCATTCTTCTGCTGTTGCAAGACCCAATCTTATAGTGGCGAGTACAATATTTTCACATACCCGAGGAAATCTTATTTGTACAGCAAACTCGAACCTGCAAAATCGCCCAAGAGTTTCAGTTACGGGTTCTTTAGCTTCTTCTAGTAAAAGGCAGATATTTAATAGTAAATGTCTATTCGACAAAACTTTTAAATGATTTTCAAATCCAGATAATGTACCTATATCAAGTTCTGATTTTTCTGAAGCAGACACGGAATTAACTTCAAGAAAACCTTCATTAGCATAAAAAAGATGATAAAAAAGTAAGAATTCTGAGCTCCAATCACCATCTTCATAAATACCAGGCCTTACTAGTTCCTTATCGTATGAGTATCTTAGAGACTCTAAGTCATCTTTAGGTCTTGAGTCTCTTTTTACTTGATTCACCTTACCTATAAAATCAGATGGGCCATTAGTCTCTTGAAGATTAATTCCTAGAACCCTACTTGCAAGGCTGTTTGGAGGCAATTCAAACGGTTGATTACTTTTTAAACTTTCTAAATTTTCTTTTAAACCCATGTATAAATTTAACAGAAGATATTATACTGAAAATGCCAGATAAGTCAACTGGACTGGCCTTCAATCATACCTTTTCATGCTACATTACAAATAATCAATAATAAAAAATTAACAATCAATATCATGTCATTCGAACTACCAAATCTTCCCTACGCATACGATGCACTCGAGCCTCACATCGACGCCCGAACTATGGAAATCCACCACACTAAACATCACGCTGGATACACAAACAAACTAAACGCATTCCTCGAAGAAAACGCAGACTACCAAGGCCAATCAATCGAAGAACTTCTTTCAAGCTCTGACATGCCAAACGCTCTAAGAAACAATGGTGGGGGGTACTTCAACCACTGCCTTTTCTGGGAACTTCTAACTCCAGAACAACAAGAACCAACTGGTGAACTTGCTGAAGCGATCGTTTCAGAACTAGGTGGACTCGAA
>JAUHYY010000034.1 GCA_030426295.1 bacterium | reverse complement strand
ATGATGGCTTCGTAACCACATTCTTTAGCAGCCAGCAAACCGTGTGTACAACAGTAGTCAAACTCAATACCCTGACCAATACGGTTAGGACCAGAACCTAATACTATGATCTTCTTCCTGTCAGAAGAAACACTCTCGTTAAACATTAGCTCACCCTTAGTTTCTTTAGAGATAGCTGATGTTTCAAAACTACTGTAGTAGTATGGAGTTTTCGCTTCAAACTCTGCACTACAAGTGTCCACCATTTTGTAAACACGCTTAATGTTTGCGGCTTTACGTTTTTCGTACACTTCTTCTGCAGTACAGTCTTTCACTAATAATGCTATCTGCTCATCACTGAAACCATAAACCTTAGCTTCTTTCAACAACTCCTCAGGCAGATTATCAAGGTGTTTGTACTCTTTAATCTTATTTTCCAGCTTCACAATGTCTTGTATCTGATACAAGAACCAACGATCTATCTTAGTACTTTCTCTGACACTCTTAATTGATACACCGGCAGAAAGTGCTTCTTTAATTTTGAATATTCTATCCCATGTCGGACGCTTCAGGTATTCTAACAACTCCTCTGGGCGAAGCTTGGCACTACTTACAGAACTTAACCCTATGGCGTTGTTCTCCAAGCTTTGGCATGCCTTCTGTAAAGCTTCAGGGAATGTTCTACCGATAGACATTACTTCACCTACCGATTTCATTTGTAATCCTAAGGTATCATCAGCTCCTTTAAACTTATCAAAGTTCCAACGCGGCATCTTAACGATTACATAGTCAAGTGCAGGCTCAAAGTATGCTGAGGTGTTTTTAGTGATCTGGTTTTCCAGCTCATCAAGTGTATACCCGATAGCAAGTTTTGCTGCGATCTTTGCAATTGGGTAACCAGTTGCTTTAGATGCTAATGCAGAAGATCTACTTAAACGTGCATTTACTTCAATTACACGATAATCATCTGAATTAGGATCCAACGCATATTGAATATTACATTCCCCAACAATTCCAAGATGCCGAATTACTTTCATCGCCAATTCTCTAAGGAAGTGATACTCATGATTATTCAAAGTTTGAGACGGAGCAATTACAATCGATTCACCAGTATGGATTCCAAGCGGATCGAAGTTTTCCATGTTACAAACTGTCACACAGTTATCGTAAGCATCTCTTACTACTTCATATTCAACTTCTTTCCATCCTCTTAAATCTTCTTCAACTAATACTTGAGGAGAATAAGCAAACGCATTCTGAAGGATTTCTTTAAGTTCATCTAAGTTAGATGCAAAACCAGAACCCTGCCCACCAAGTGCAAAAGCTGCTCTTACAATAACCGGGAACCCAATAGTTTCAGCTGCTTTGATACCTTGCTCCATAGTTTCACATGAGAAACTGTAAGGGCTCAACACATCAATACCTGCTAATTCTTGTTTAAAGATTTCTCTATCTTCTGTTTTTTCAATACTTTCAACTGGAGTACCAAGCACCTCAACATTGTATTTGCTTAGAACACCACTATGCTTAAGTGCTACACCACAATTAAGTGCTGTTTGACCCCCAAACGACAAAAGAAGACCATCAGGTCTTTCTTTTTCAATTACTTTTTCTACGAATTCTGGATCAACTGGTAAGAAATAAACTGTGTCAGCCATTCCTTTACTAGTTTGGTTGGTTGCGATATTTGGATTAATCAGAACTGTCTTTATTCCTTCTTCTTGCAAAGCCTTAATCGCTTGCGAACCTGAATAGTCAAATTCACCCGCTTGACCAATCTTCAAGGCACCAGATCCAAGGATCAGAACTTTTTCATAATGTTTTATCGTTCCTTTGGCACTTGATGATGTAGACAACTAGGCTTGGCTTAAATCTTATTAGGCAGAGTATAAATAAAATAAATCGAAGATACAAGATAAATATAACAAGCAGCGAACAGCCCAGTATTAAGCCAATAATGATCAGAATTTCATAGGCTTTCTTTACGTCAACCCCGTCGTGCACGACGCAGTATTAAAATAAAGAAAAATTTAGAAACAAATAAGGAGGTCCAGATAAGTTTACGTCATATAACCACAAACATATGGCAGTAAAATTTCTAAATTTCGTAAATGACCAAAACGAATACTGGCCAATTACTATCGAAATCGAAGTACTTCGTGGCATGCCAGAGTTCAAAGTAATAGGTTTATCAGACCGTTCAATCAGAGAAGTCCACGAAAGAGCCCGTGCAGCAATAAAAAATAACGGATACAAGTTCCCAATTCACAGGAAAATCATAAACCTCTCGCCCGCCCATATTCCTAAGCAAGGCACTCACTTGGACCTATCAATAATACTCGGGCTCTTAATTAGAAGCGGGCAAATCATTTATTCGCCAAACCCAAACGCAATCTTCTTAGGCGAAGTAACTTTAAACGGTGAAATTAAATCAGTCCCAAACATTAACGGAATCCTCGAAGCCGCAAAAAACAAAAACGTAAAACAGGCTTTCATACCAAAGGCCAATCTAAAAGAAACATACATCGAAGGTATAGATTTAATTCCAGTTGAGAACTTAAAAGAACTTATAAACACTCTTCATTCGCCAGCTCCTGCTAAGCAAAAAACAAAAACTTTTGAACCTGTCTTCCCAACGTTTGACGACATCATAAACCAAAATGAAGCTAAAAAAGCTTTAGCAATTGCACTCGCAGGTAATCACAAAGCCTTACTAATCGGCTCACCTGGCTGCGGTAAAAGCGTACTCGCTCAAAGTGCCCAAAACCTAATCCTAAATCGACCATTTATATCAGTTAATGGAGACATAACTCTCACAGATTTAAAGACAAAGTACCCACAGTCAAAACATGGTCTCATAGTCTTCAACGAACTTAATGAACTCAACCGAAAATCTCTTGACCACATGAAAGTGATTCTCGAATCATCACCAGACCACACCATAATCGCAACAGTTAATCCCTGCAAATGCGGATACCACCAGGACCCATACAAAGTCTGTTACTGCACTCCCTATAACCTAAAACTCTTCAAGCAAAAGCTCTCGGCAACCCTGCTCGATCGATTCGACATTGCCATCATAATAATTGCTGAACCCCTAGTCGACAAACCAACACATGAGTTAGAAGAAACAAAACGTCACATCAACCTTGTTAAAAAAGCAAGAAGGACAAATAGGCACAAAAGCCTCAAACAATTACTCCCTGCTCTGGATTCAAAATCTAAAAACTTAATCAGCGTAATCGAGAAAAAATATTCAATTTCAAACCGACGACTCGAAAAACTGCTTCAACTCGCTCAAACAATTTCTACCATCAACAACAAACCAAACCTCACAGAAGAACACATCGCAGAAAGCTTCAACCTACAAAAATTTCTAATCACCCACGAGTGGACAAAAAACAACTAGGCACAAAAGGCGAAATTTTAATCGCAAACCACTACGCCAAAAATGGATTCAATATCCTCCACCAAAACCTACGCACCCCCTTCAGCGAAATCGACATTCTTGCTGAAAAACAAAACCAAATCTACGTATTAGAGGTAAAAACAATAAGCTCACAAAACGACTACCTAATAAACTCTTGGTTTAAAACTCAACGAAGACGACTAATCAAATCTATAAAATACTTACTCGCCACAAACCAATTAACCTCAACAAATCTCACATGTCACTTCATAGTAATTGATATGTCGAACCCAAATAAAGTAAGATGCAAGCGTTACAAAAACATTCCACTTTGCATATGAAAAAACTAAGCCCCAAAATAGTACTCTTAGTAGCATTGCTATCAAGCACAGCTATCGCCTATTGGGGAATCGCCTACAACCAAGCAACTGTAATTATCAATTCAGAACTCGACAACTATCAAGTTGAGATTGGCAACATAACAAACACTTGTACAACACAAGCTTGCGAATACAAAGTGAAGCCAAAGAACTATTTAGTAACTATTAACGCAAGTTCTTACACCGACCAAAAAGAGGAGATTGCACTAGAAAGAGGCGACAAAATCGAAATAACTTACGAACCACTCAAGCTCCCAGAAATAGAAGAATCAAGAACAAGACTCGAAGAATATATTCCCGCACAACTGCGTACAGGTTCTTCAGACGAACAGTTACTATGGGTTAACCAAGGTGAAGATCTTGGCGAAAAACAAGTAACAAGATTCGCCAACGCACTCACATCCCCTACTATCGAAGTTAGTCCTTCGCGAAACTTTGTCTTAGTAAAAAGCCTCGACCAAATCTGGCTCGTAGATGTTCAGAAAGAAACCAAGAAAACTTACGACTTTGCCTTAGAAGAACAACCAACAAGATTCAGGTTTATTTCAGATGACTTAGTGGTAGTAGAAAATCAAACCAATTACGAAATTTACAATCTAGAAGAAGGAACCAGCTCAAGATTCCCAATCACCAACATCCGGCACGTTATTGCAACGCCAACAGGCGACATTGCAGTTCTTTCGTACGAAGATCTTTCAACTGTCAGAACTAACAAAACAAAAGATCTCTTGAGCTTAATATCAGAAACCGGCGAAGACATTATTAACCGCCAAGCAACTGAAGATTTATCTCTTTACCTGTATTCAAGTTCAAGAAACGAGTACATCCAAATCGAAGAGCTTCGAGTTACAAAGTACGGCGCAAATCCAACTTTAAAGAAATCTAAAAACAACATATATTTGGAGACCAATAAAGGGCAATTTGTTCTGAATATATAAAAAAATTAAACAAACAAAAAAAATAGGTGTACTATCGTAGCCCGTACCACGAATAAATCCATGAACGACCACTCAAACATAGCGAAGATTCCACCTCACTCAGTTGATGCTGAGAAATGTACTCTTGGTGCATTACTAATTGATCAAGAGGCGATAATCAAGGTAGCCGATCTTCTTAAACCAGAGGACTTTTACAACAACGCTAATGCATTTGTATTCGAAGCAATTCTCGATCTTTTCAATAAACGAACTGCAATCGATGTACTTACGATTACAAATCACTTAGACGAAAAAGGACACCTCAAATCAGTAGGTGGTAGTTCATATATCGCAGCCCTCACAAACGAAGTTCCGACGGCTAGTCACATTTATCAGTACGCAATCATCGTTAAGCACAAAGCGACTCTAAGAAAACTGCTTAAAGCAGGGCAAGACATTACAGCTCTTGGATACGATGAATCAGGTGACATAGAAAACCTACTAGAAAGAGCAGAAAAATCACTTTTCTCTGTATCTCAAACTTTCGTAAAAGATAAGTTTATCCATATTAAAGATGTCTTAACAAGCACATACGAAAAAATTGCTGATCTTCATGATCCTGATAATAAAGACAAATACGCAGGTGTTAAATCTGGATTCAATTCACTAGACTCAATCACTTCAGGTCTACATCCATCAGATCTAATAATTCTTGCTGCTAGACCATCTATGGGTAAAACGGCTTTCGCACTTAATATTGCTCAAAACGTTGCAAAACAAGGAAAAGCAGTCGGTGTGATCTCGCTCGAAATGTCGAAAGAACAACTTGTAGAACGTATGTTCTGCTCACTTCTAGAAGTCGACTCATGGAAAATCAAAACTGGTAAGCTAAACGAATCAGACTTCGCAAGAATCGGTCCAATCATGGACGAACTTAACTCTCTAAAAATCTTTATTGATGACTCACTCGGCAACTCAATCGCAGAATTAAGAGCCAAAACTAGAAGACTCCAAATGGAGCACGGTCTGGACGTACTAATCATCGATTACCTTCAACTTATGCAAGCCGGATCAGGTTCAGGATTTTCATCAAACAGAGTACAAGAAATTTCAGAAATCTCTCGATCTCTAAAAGCACTAGCTCGTGAAATGCATATTCCAGTAATCGCACTTTCACAGTTATCTCGTGCTGTAGAAACTCGTCCAAACAAACAACCTCAACTATCAGATCTTCGTGAATCGGGTGCGATCGAGCAGGATGCAGATATCGTGTTGATGATGTATAGAGAAGATTACTACGAAGAAGACACAGAAAGAAAAGGAATCACTGATCTCTTCATCAGAAAACACAGAAATGGTCCAACCGGCCACATAGAACTACAATTCAAGAAAGAAAGAATGCGTTTCTACGACATAGATCGACAACACAAGAATGTTGCACCAATGCCACAACCAGGTCAAATTCAAGCACAAAAGACTCCAGACAAGTCATTTATGCCTAACTTTTAGTTTTAGGCTTAGCTCTAAGGTTGTGTAGGTGTCTGCCAGATCCTCCAAGTAGTCCAGTCATAAGAACCGTAAACAGAGCCCACTGCAGAGGCGACATCGTAACTAGAGTACTTTTAACTTCTTCAATGATCTCTGGATTAACCACAAAGTTTATCTCTAAAGTTTCAGAAATTTCATTAGTTTCTGTATCAACTGTAGTTAAAAGAAGTCTATGTTCTCCAGGCGTAAGATCTCTTGGCGGAGTAATAGTTGCTCTACCTGCTGAGCTATCTGCTAATATAACAGAAGAAAATATTAAGCTATTCCATCTTGCCTGCACAATACATTGACCAAATCCGATACATCCAGTCGGATCAACTACTGTAACTGGATTAATTCCAACCTCAGAATTAACAACTATTCTGTTCTCATCCACATAATTAAATTCTTCTTCAGATAACCCTCCAAAGTTAAATAGTGTTGGGTTATCAACTTTATAAGCAGTATCAATTGTAGCTTCAAATCTATTTACGATCCCCTTATCGTTTTCAATTCTAATTTTATAGTCGCCTTCTCCGTCACGAGGAGTGAACTCGAGCATATAAATGTTGTTTTCAGCGATAAGAAGCTTTTCATCACAAGAGTAACTCTTTACTGCAAAGTTAGACGTAGGCGAACTTTCGACTATACATCTAATATTTTCAGTCTCACCTGTTTGTCCTGTAATAATAATATTACCTCTAGATTTAATTCTTTGAGCTCCACTTGCTGAAGTAGTTTGACCAGTCACCCCAGCGGTTGTTTCAGTCCCATCATCGTCAGCATCTGGATCCGTAAATGTTAGGTATTCTTCATCTGTATCTGTTTTACCATCATCATCAGAGTCTGAAGTATCAGAGTTGTCACCACCAGATGAACCACCATTCGATGAATTATCATCATCGCTTGAGTCTTCATCATCACTTGATCCATAGAAGTCATCAGAATTATTGCCATCATTGTTAAATACGTCATATAGTGAGCTATCATCTTCATAATAATACCCATCCTCATCAGGAATATTTCTTCTTTCAAGAGTTGGACCATCATCATCAGAGTCATCATCTTCATCATAAGTTGGAGGAAGCAGGAAAGCTGGCACTTCAATGACTTCTTTCTCTGAATCCTCATCAGAATCAGTTGATTCACCCTCAGATTCAGATTCATTAGAGCCAGAGTCATTAGAAGAATCGTCACCAGAACTAGAAGACCCACTACCACTACCGCCACTACCTCCACCGCCCCCACCAGAAGCAGGATCATCGTTAGTGATAGTAAGAGTATAAGTAGTAGTACCAGAAGCAGTAGCGCCACTTACAGAAGTAATAGAAAGAACAACAGTCTCATCAGTTTCATACACACGTTCATTAGCAACAATAATTGGAATGTTAACTGTCGTATTACCAGCAGAAATAGTAGCAGAACCATTAAGAGTACTGTAATCAGTACCATTAGTAGCAGTACCAGAAACAGAATAAGAAATAACTGTATCAGTAGCAGAAGCAGAACTTAGTTCTAAGGTCACATTTACAGTACCTGCTTCTTCAGAACTAGAAGCAGAAGAAGAAGAAAAGTCCACAGTAAGAGCAGAATTTTGTACTATTATAGCATCAGAAGTAGTAGTAGCAGAGTTACCAGCATTATCAGTAACAGTAATAGTATAAGTTTTACTACCAGTTTGAGAACCAGCCACAACAAGATCTTCTACGCCCATAGCAACAGCAGAGTCACCAGTAAGAGCAGAAAGATCAATAGTAATAGTATCACCATCATCTGCACTTAAAGTAACACCACTTAGAGTAACACCATCACCTATAGCAGCAACACCATCAGAGTTAGCATCAGTAGAGATACTTAGAGTACCGTTATCGCTAATTACAGGTAGAGTGTTGTCTAGGGCTGGCATACTTGCTACAGTTGCAGAATTCACAGAATTACCAGAATCATCTGTAACAGTGATAGTTGCTGCAAAGTCTGCAGGAATATCTAAAGCTCCAGGAGTAATAGGTTGGGTAGTTACGCCTGCATTTACAAACCCGGCATCACTTGTTATACCAGTTGCATTGAAAGACCAAGTTACAGTATCTCCAGTATTTTCTGTTCCAGCATTTAAAACAAAAGTATCACCAATATTGGCAATCCCATTTGAGTCGGTATCACTCACTAAACTATAAGTCGCATCATTATTAGGATCTGGATCTAAGTTGTCTAGCGAAAGGTCAGTAATTGTATTAGGGGTACCAGTTGAACTACCATCATAAGGAGTAACTCTACATTGGAATGTAGAGGTGTCTATATCATCTAGTGCGCTATTACCATCCCCACCCTTTGTCCAAACTCCTACAGTAATATCAACTGCACCACTAGATGTATCAATATCTTCTATTTGATATTCGGTATCACTAATAGCAGTTTCATTATTATCTGTTGAGATTGGTATTTCCGTATTTAGTGAATAGTCACCATCGCCACATTCAAATTTAATATCTACCAAGTCTCCATCAGTGTCATTTACAGAGAATGATAAATTATAGTAACCGTTACCATCTGATACTTGTCCTATCGAAGCTAAAGCAGTCGATATTGTTGGGGCAGAGTTGGAAGCACTAAAAGAAGTTAAACCAGCAGAACCTGGATTACCTGGCTCACCACCGGCATTGGCCGCACCAGCAACAACACTTAAATCATCTTCATCAATAGATGAAGATGCATAAACTATTTGTATACAACCACCCCCTGAGCCACCATTTGGTTGACCAGTTTGAGCAGCAGAACCACCATTTGCGCTGAGATCAGATGCAGGGGCACCTAAGATTGTGTTAGCAGTAATATTTATACCACCCCCGGCACCACCAGCTGAGTAACCTCCGGCACCATTACCACCGTCAGCAGATATGGTACCATCTATCGTTAAGGTGTCTGATACATTCAACTTTATTAATCCACCCCCATCACCACCAATACCTCCAGCAGAACCACCACCACCACCTGAACCAAAAGTATCAACATCTAAAAGGTCACAATATGCAGCACCACCTGTGTTACTACTCTCACCATCACCCCCGTCACCGCCATGAGCACCACCACCTGCAGCCAGATTACTACCACTTCCTAAACCTTTACCTGGACCATAACCATCTGAATATGCAGCACCCCCATCATAACCAAGCTCATCAACATTAATTGAGCCTGAAGATCCAACTGTAATATTTGCAGCTGAGATATTAAGAACATGCGTTTGTGCAGTTGAATTATCTGCATGTGTTACATTACCTCCGTTTATGGTTAGGTCATTAAGACTCAATGCAGTATCAACATCATATTCTTCAAGTCTAAATGTTCCTGCTTCATTCGTAATATCAGTAATGGTAAAAGTCGCTCCAGAGTTAACAAAAGTTGTACCGTAATTAGTTAGGCTAGAAATTGTAGTTGATAAACTAGCAGTTGATTCAATACCAAAAATTGTACTCGCTTCTATAGTTAGGCTAGCATTGTTAGTATAGCTACCATTTATATACAGGTTAACTCCTCCAATAGTTGTCATGGAAGCAGCTACTAGATTACCAGTAGTAATTAATTGACTGGAGTTATCACTACTTGCGAATGGGTCAGCCTCAAAAAGGGTAAGTGTATTACTAGTAGAAATATCTGCATTGTTTGTAATTGTCACATTATTAACAGAAACGTCTTCAGATAATGTAGTCGTAGCAACATCACCTGTACCAGATCCATTAAAATAAATATCTTCGTCGCCTGCATTTTGTTGTATATATACAATCCCAGCACCACCTTCTTGACCTGTACCTGTAGCAGTACCACCTGTATATGTGAAGTCAGAAGCAGATAAGCTATTCGAAGTGTTATACCAAACATAAACACATCCACCACCACCACCACCACCACGTGATGCACCATTACCACCTCTTACGCTTATATTCGCATCGGGTGTACCATCGATTGTATTACCTTTCAAAAATACTGTA
>JAUHYY010000033.1 GCA_030426295.1 bacterium | reverse complement strand
CAAAACTAAAATCTATATTAGGATCATCAAATAAATCATGGGTAATATCTTGATCAGCAGGATCCAAATTCGTATTTAAAATATTTACATTTAACTGGTACATACCAAGCCCATTTGCCTTTGGATTTGTATCGGTCAAAACATCTCGAGTTACACCTCCTCCTCTTTTAGCTCTTTCTTCATCACTTAGATACTGAACTCCAATTGTTTCCACAACTGCTTCATAACCACTAAACAAATTATTTAATGGAACATTTACATCTCTCATATCAATCCAACCTAAATTATCTGACCAAGCATAACCAGTTAAACTTGCATATCCTGAAGCATTCACAGCATCAATCACTACTGCATGATCACTAGTTGCACAGTAATTATCACCAAACCCTGCATCACCATCAAAGCTATACCCAGAATGATCACAGTTCAATCTAATCCAACCTGTAGCATCTCCCCAAAAATATCCATACATTTCACCACCAATAACCTCTCCTGTGGCATCATAACTAAGATCAATATAACTTCTATACTCTTGAGAACCAAAATCAATCCCCCTATTCCTTACCGTCCCTGACTCATCAAAAGCTCCTAAACTTACCCATCCTAAATTCGTATTCCATACCCATCCACCAAAATACCTTCTATCTGGTAGAGGAACATCTGATCTATAAAGACATCCTCTATGAGCAGGATCAACTCCCACATCATTAAAATTCAGTGAGCCTTCATTTAAACTATCAGATAAAATTGACCTAGAATCACCAGTCAAGGAATCACAAGCTAGAGATGTATCTAACTCACCTGTTCCAGGAGCAACAGTGCCCTTAGGTTCAATACCTAAATCAGGCATAATACCTTGCCCAATAACTCTACTACCTGACGTACTTCTTCCACTGGCACCATAACGACCACCTAAAACACTAATTCTAGAATAACTAAAACTGCTACTAGTTTGGTAAATAACCTTAACACAACCTCCTCTACCAGTATCATAAGAACTATCACCAAAACCACCATGGGCAGAAAGAACTCCATTAGCTCCTCCAATAATCTGATCACCCATCATAGTTATAGCACCACCAGCACCACCTTCACCTCCGTCAACAGTAATTCTTCCATTAAGAACAAACTTGTTTCTAGCCTTTATAACTAAATTCCCCCCACCTTCTCCTCTTTCTGTAAGAACTAATCCATCATACTCACCACCGCTCGATGAACCAAACGTAGAGATATAGGGTGTTTCAAAAACATCACAATAATCATGATTACCACCTTGTGAAGGATTACCAGGTCCAGAACTATTCAGTCCTCCACCCGGACCCGCACCTCTAGTCGGAGTAAATCCTCGATGACCAGACTGCCAAACAGCTAACAAAGAGCCATCTTCAACAGTGATATTTTCAGCTTCAATCATTAACTGTACTTCAGAACGAACTGAAGAACTTCCGTTAAACGTTCCTCCATCAAGAAAAAAATCTCCATATAAATAAAGTGGCACATCAGTAGATGCATTATTTCTATACAAAAAGTACGATTGACTAGTTATATACAAATTAGTCCCATGAGCTACTTCTCCCATCATTATTAAATACGACCCCTTAAAACTTTCTGAATCATCTCCTACATATAATGTCTCAAACTCGATTTCTTGACCTTCTTTCACTGTGACAAAAGTACCGTCTGGAATAATTACTGTTTGATCTCTCTTTGGAACAACTCCATCTGACCAGTTAGCCGGATCATTCCATTGCCCAGAAGTAACTAAAAAAGTGTTTCCAACTGGTGCAGCATTCAAAGAAAGGACACCATTGAAAGCAACCATTAAAATTAATGTAAGCAACAGTAACAATAATGATTTTGAAAGACTCCTCACAAAGAAACTTTAATAATTACAAACATTATATAGTAAGAAAATACATAAGAAAACCAGACTCGAAACCAAAGGAAAACCCCAAGAAAAACGCAAAATTAAGCAAAATAACGCTCTTTAAAATCCTATACTACACAACAAATCGCAAAGTTGTGAAACTTCTTTCTAACAAGACCACCACCCTAAACTATACAACATTTCATCCCTAAATATTTCTGCAAAAGCTAGAAATACGAGGCATAGAATTACTTTTAAGGCCGACTAGACATATAAAGAAAGTCTGGACACAAATTTAGTTCTTCCCTTATTAAAGCCAATTATTAGCATTTAATCCTTGATCTTAAGTTTAAGGCTTCTATAATTACTTTTGCTTTTAGAATTTAACTAGTCTCAACATGACTAAACAAGATCTAGTAAACGCAGCTGCTGCAGCTGCTGGTGTTACTAAGAAAGATGCTCAAGCTGTTCTTGATGCTCTTCTAGACACTATTACTGCTTCACTTAAAAAAGGTGAAACAGTTACTATCACTGGTTTCGGTACTTTTAGAGTTTCTAACAGAGCCGCTAGAACTGGTGTTAACCCAAGAAACCCATCTGAAAAGATTTCTATCCCTGCAATGAAACTTCCTGCTTTCAAAGCTGGTAAGTCTCTTAAAGACGCAGTTAGATAGTCTGATCCAGATTTTCTTATTTAAAAAGACCGCCGTAGCAATACGAGCGGTCTTTTTTCTTTTATTAGATTTGAGAGTTAATATCTAACTTCTTCATTACAGCAACTCTAACGTTAGCAATATCATCTACTAGAAGACCTTCTTCAGGCATTTCGTCTTCACGAAATAATCTACCTTCCATGTAGTAATATCGTTCTTTTGTTTGTGGATTTAATATTCCAAAACCGAGTTCCCCTTCTTCACCAAATACAGTTAGCCCCTGCTCGACAGCAATATCTTTCACTTCAGTTGCAACATCAACTGACTCTAAGCTTTCAAAATTTCTTCCTGGTCCAACCATTATTATTAGAATTAGGTATTAATTATCATTACATTATACCTCACTGTTGCCTAAATTTCAATTTATAAGTAGACTGTCCTCTGACAATAAAGCCAAAAAATGACTCAAGATTTAGAAATCGTACTGAAGGATGGTTTAGCAGCAATAGATAAAGCAGCAAACTTAACTGACCTAGAAGAAACAGAAAAAGAATACATCGGTAGAAAAGGAAAACTCTCAGAATTCTTCAAAAAAATGGGAGCAGCTACTCCAGAAGAGAAAAAAGAACTTGGGCAAGCTTTAAACAAGGTAAAAACAGAACTCGAAGAAAAGGTAGAATCTAAAAGATCACTTCTTAAAAAAGCAGAACTAGCAGAAAAACTAGAAAAAGAATGGATCGACGTAACTCTACCAGGTGAAAAACCAAAATACGGACACGTTCACCCATTAACTCAAGTCTACAAAGATGTAGAACAAATTTTCGGACAAATGGGATTCGCAGTAGTAGATGGCCCTGAAGTAGAAAGCGAATACTACAATTTCGAAGCCCTAAACATTCCAGAAACTCATCCAGCTCGAGACATGCAAGACACATTCTTTATCGACAAAGCAGCAGACGAGAAACACAGAAGACTAGTGCTTAGAACGCATACTTCACCAAACCAAATCAGAAGTATGGAAACCTACGGAGCGCCTCTAAGAATTATCGTTCCAGGTCGAGTATTCAGATACGAAGCAACTGACGCAACTCACGAAACAACATTCGACCAAGTAGAAGGTCTTCTAATCGATAAAGATATTTCACTCGCAGACCTAAAAGGTATAATGGTTGAATTCTTAAGCCGACTATTCGGAAAAGACATGAAAGTAAGATTCAGACCTGGTTACTTCCCCTTTGTAGAACCAGGAATCGAACTCGATATTTCTTGCCCTTTCTGCAAAGTTAATGAACCATGCAAAGTATGTAAAGGACAACGCTACATCGAATTCATGGGTGCAGGAATGGTTCATCCTAAAGTATTAGAATACGGAGGAATCGATCCAAACGAATATCAAGGATGGGCTTTCGGATTCGGTCTTACTAGACTAGCAATGATGAAATACAAAATCGATGACATCAGACACCTTCTAAGCGGTGACCTCAGATTTAACAAACAATTTTAGATGAAACTCTCACTTAACTGGATTAAACAATTCGTAGACCTTCCAACTGACCTTACTGGTGAGCAAATCAGTGAACTGATTACCCTAAAAACTGCTGAGGTTGAAGGCGTAGAAAATCAATCTGAAATTTTTAAAAACATGGTAGTTGGTAAAATTACAGAAATAAAAGAACATCCAAATGCAGATGCACTTAAAATCTGCATGACAGATATTGGTGATCAAACTGTACAAATTGTATGTGGCGGATCAAACATAAAAGAAAACATGAAAGTTTTAGTAACTCTACCTGGATCAAAAGTAAGATGGCATGGTGAAGGAGACTTAATCGAACTTTCAGAAGCAAAAGTACGAGGTGAAAAAAGTTACGGAATGATTGCAGCCGCAAACGAAGCAGGTCTTGGCGAATCAGAAGGCAAAGAAATCATGGACCTCGACCACCTAGACGCAGAAGCAGGAACTCCAATTGCTGAAGCTCTAAATAAAAACGATATAATTTTCGACATCGACAATAAATCTCTAACTCACAGACCAGATCTGTGGAGTCATTATGGATTCGCACGAGAAATTGCAGCCATTACAAACTCGGAGCTTAAGCCTTATCCACTGAAAAACACAGAAACTCCAGAAAAAGGTGAAGAAATAAAAGTAACAGTAAAAAACAAAGAAATAATTAACCGATGGTCATCACTTATTGTTGAAGGAGTAAAAATCAAAGAATCTCCGCAGTGGATGAAATCACAACTAGAAAGTGCCGGAGTAACTCCAGTAAACAACATTGTAGACATTACTAACTTTGTAATGCTCGAACTCGGCCAACCAATGCATGCATACGACAACCACGTGGTTGGATCAAAAGATTTCACAATTAGATACGCAGAAAACTCAGAAACTCTAGAAACGATAGACCATAAAGAAAGAAAACTCCACGAAGAGGATCCACTAATATGCAGCAACAAACCACTTATAGTCGCAGGAGTAATGGGAGGTGTCGAATCAGAAATCAACGACGAAACAACTTCAATTATTCTAGAAGCAGCGAACTGGGATGCAACAATAATTAGAAAAGCATCGACTCGTCACGCACTAAGATCAGAATCTTCACAAAGATTCGAAAAATCACTAGATCCAGAAATGTGTCCTATTGCTATTCAAAGAGCATATGAACTAGTTCAAGAACTTTGCCCAGAAGCAAAAGCGCTCGGACCAATAACTGATATTAGCTACTCTACTCCGGCAACTATTGAAATTGATTTTGATCCACAAAAAACAAATAAATATTTAGGAATCGATCTTGAAATTAAAGAAATGCAAAAAATTCTTGAATCACTAAGTTTTAAAGTTAAAGAGGATAAAGAGAAACTCAAAGTAACTGTTCCAAGCTTCAGAGCAACAAAAGATGTAACTCGTGAAGTAGATCTTATCGAAGAAATAGGTCGAATCTACGGATACGAACAAATCGAACCTCGACTACCCAACTTGCCAACTCATATGCCTATGCAAAATATGGCAAGAGAAAGAGAACATGAAGCCCGAGAAATACTTAGAAGCTTTGGTGTTAACGAAGTTAGAAACTACTCTTTCTATTCTAAAAAAGACTTCGAAAACATTTTTGAAAAAGAAGAAAACCACATCAAGTTAGCAAACTACTTATCTGAAGAACAAACTCATATGAGAGTTTCAATGCTTCCTTACATGCTTAAAAATATTCACAAGAACATCAAAAACTTCGAAGAAATTAATATCTACGAATTAGGACGAACTTACAAAGAAGTTGGTGAATTCTTCCCAGCAGAAGAAACTAAAATAGCTTTTGCTTACAAAGGAAAAAACGCTTTCTTAAAACTAAAAGGGATACTAGAAGAATTCTTTGAAAAATTTGCACACCAAGAGTTCGAACTTATACCTAATGAAGATGCTCCTGAACAAGCTCATCCAAAAGCTGCAGCAGTAATCAAAGATGAAGACTCAATTCTTGCTCACCTATACATGGTGCATCCAATAGTTCTAGAAAATTTTGACCTAGAAAACGAAGAAGTTGCTTATGCAGAAGTTAATTTTGCACAACTTTCGCACAAAACTGATCATGTTAACTTATTCAATCCACTACCTAAGTTCCCAGATATGGAATTCGACCTATCAATCCTAATTGATAAAGAAACATTATCAGCAACAGTAGAAGAAGCGATCCAAAGTTCATCAGAACTAGTTAACGACGTAAATCTATTCGACCTATACGAAGGATCAAACATCCCAGAAGACAAAAAATCATTAGCATACAGAGTTACACTTAGATCACTCGAAAGAACTCTTACAGACAAAGACATGGCTGACGTACAAGAACAATGCTTCAAAAACTTAGAAAAAATCGGCGGACAAGTAAGAGGGAAATAACTTCTCAAATAAAAGCCGAAGCCCTAAAGCTCGGATTTACTGATTGCCGAATAACAAAAACATCCACTCTCCCCTTTTATAAAAAGGAATACTCTTCATGGATCAAAAACCAAATGCATGGTGAAATGCAGTACTTAGAAAAACACGAAAAACTAAAAACACATCCCAAAAAAATCCTACCAAACGCAAAAAGCATAATTTTTCTAAGCCTAAACTACTACCAAGAAAAACAAGAAACCTCAGAAGGCCAAATCGCAAGATACGCCTACGGGCGAGACTATCACAAAGTCTTTAAATCAAAACTAAAAAAACTCGAAACCTACCTACAAACCTTAGACCCAAAAGCAAAAACTCGATTCTTCTCAGACTCGGGACCACTACTTGAACGCCAATACGCCGAAAAAGCCGGAATTGGTTACATAGGTAAAAACACTATGGTCATAACTCTTAAATCGGGATCATGGATTCTCCTCGGCGAAATAATCACTAACCTACCCCTAGAATACGACTCACCATCTGACGAGAACTACGGTATATGCGGAACATGCACAAGATGCATAGACATCTGTCCAACCAAAGCACTCCATTCGCCCTACAAAATCGATGCCAACAAATGCATCTCATACTTAACAATTGAAAACAAAGGGCCAATCCCAAAAGAACTAAGACCATTAATCGGTAACTGGCTATTCGGCTGTGACCTATGCCAAGAAGTTTGCCCACACAACATCCGACAAAAAGTCACTAAAGAACCCGACTTCATAAAAAAAATCGCAGGCCATAACCAAGACCTCAAACAAATCCTAGAAATAAAAACTGATGAAGAATTCCTAGAAAAATTTGCAGGATCACCAATAATGCGAGCCGGCCGAATCGGACTAACAAGAAACGCATGCGTAGTTGCAGGCAACTTAAAACGAAAAGATCTAACGCCTCAGCTTACAAAATTATCAAAATCGAATAACAACATAATATCTGAACATGCCTCTTGGGCTTTAGCACAGATGTAGTATAATCATTAGCGATTTAACTTATACAAAATGAAAAACAAATTCCTTACATCAAAATTTATAGTTCCAGCAGTATTAGTATTAGTAATCCTCTGGGCAATCGGCGGATACAACGGACTAGTTGCTGCAGAAGAAACAGTTAACGGAGCTTGGGCAAACGTTGAAACAACTTACCAAGAAAGATTCGACCTTGTTCCAAACCTAGTTGCTACAGTACGAGGTGCTGCAGACTTCGAACAAGATACACTTACAGCAGTTACAGAAGCCAGAACTCAATGGCAAGGAGCAGGATCAATCAACGAAAAAGTAGAAGCTGGTAACGCATTTGATTCAGCACTTAGCAGACTATTAGTAACAGTAGAATCTTATCCAAACTTAACTGCTACTCAAGGATTTCAATCTTTACAAGCACAACTAGAAGGACAAGAAAACAGAGTTAGAGTTGCAAGACTTGATTACAACGGAACAGTTAAAGGATTCAACACACAAGTTCGAAGATTCCCAACAAACATCACTGCAGCACTATTTGGATTCAATAAATTTGAGTTCTTCGAAAGTGATGAAGCTGCTGCTGACGCACCTGAAGTAAACTTCGAATAATGAGAAAACTACTCACACTAGTCGTAGCCATATCATTCGCCTTGCCTTCAACTACTTTTGCAGTAGATTACGGGTTCCCTAAAAACGATGGCTTTGTAACTGATCAAGCTAACATTATTGACGAACTCACTGAAAGACAACTCGAAACCACTCTACAAAATTTATCCGACGAAAAAGGTATAGAAATAGCAGTTGTAACAGTCGACTCACTTAAAGGTAGACCAATTAACGACTACACGCTCAACCTTGGTCGCGAATGGGGGGTAGGACTAGAAGGAGCAAATTCAGGAGTAGTATATCTTGTCGCTCCTAACGAAAGAGAAACTCGTATTGAAGTTGGCTTTGGGCTAGAAGGATCCTTAACAGACGTAGAAAGTTACTGGATAATCCAAGACGCACTAGACTACTTTAGAGCAGACAACTACTCAGAAGGGATCTCATTCGCTACAACACAGATCATAGATTCTATTGAAAACGAAAACTTTGCAGATAGAAAACAACAAAATGTAGACGAACCAATATCTACCCTCTTCTTCATAATATTTTTCCCACTAATGTGGGGAGCAAGCATCCTTGGTCGATCAAAACGTGCATGGCCAGGAGGAATTATCGGAGGGCTTAGCGGATTCCTCGGTGCAGCAATAGTTGGATACTTTCAGTACATAGCATTAATTATTCCCCTTGGAGTATTAATAGGATTCTTCTTCGACCTACTTGTATCAAAAAACTACAACTCCAAAAAGAAAACCTCATGGTGGGCAGGCGGATCAAACAGACACTGGTGGGATGGACCAAGCAGCGGTGGTGGATTCGGCGGTTTCAGTGGTGGATCATTCGGCGGTGGTGGATCAAGCGGAAGTTGGTAAACTAAACAGTTTCAACCACTTCATCAACATGACCTGGAACTCTTACTCCATACCAAGCTTTTTTAAGCTTTCCTCCTTTGCCAATTAAGAAAGTAGATCTCTTGATTCCTCCATTATCTTTTAACGCACCATACATCTCAGCAACTTTTTTTTCTTGATCACTTAAAAGTTGGAAAGGTAATCCATACTTAGTAATAAACTTCTTATGCGACTCAACTCCGTCTGGAGAAACACCAAGAACAATTGCATCTTTAGTATTTAAACTACTCAAAGAGTCTCTAAACCCACATGCTTCTTTAGTACAACCTGGAGTATCATCTTTCGGGTAAAAATATAAAATCACATTTTTCTTCGCAAAATGACTAAGTTTAACCTCATCACCATTTTGATTCTCAAGAACAAAATCCGGAACCTTTTTACCTTCTTTTAGCATAAATTTTATTAATACTAGGGAGTGATTATACCCGAACTTCGTTTGTTTGGCAAGTTAAGAAAAAGAAGTATAATTAAGACAACAAATCTAAGCTAATTGATGAAGCTAACAGTAGTCGCAGACATACATCTTTCAAAACATTGGGACGAACTAGAAGAAATTATTCCAAAACGAATCAAATACCTAAACCCAAACAGATACTTTAAAGAAGTTATATCAAAACTAACTTTACAAAATATGTGAAAACAATTGGACTCACTTTCAAAGACATAAGAACCCTAAAAAAAGAATTATCAAAAAATGACACCACAGAAGCAATAGTCTTCTTACACACACCACCGTTTTTCAGCCTCAAAAAAGTAACAAAAATAAAGCTAAACAGGCTAACCTATTGGCTAAAACTGAAAACGCACAAACTCACTCACTCAATATTCCTAATAAACAACTGGCTATTCATTAACACCCTCCTTCAATACACAATAAACAAAGAAACTAGAAGGTTAAGCAGCTCTTCTATGAAAGAAATAAATCAACTACGAACAGACCCAAACCATATTAAATTTGTATCTACGATGCCACTAGGTGCAATAGGGCTATACAAAAAAATCGGGTACCTCGAAATAACAGATCAAAACATCGAATACAAAATACTAGACGACTTTAAATAGCCTCATTCACACTCTCCCATCCAAGCAAAGCACATTTTAAACGAGTCGGGCTTAACTCAATCCCAAGCATTTCAACAATATCTTCAGAGCTAATAGCCTTAGCTTCTTCAACAGTTTTGCCAATCAACTCTTCACTCAAAATCGACATTGCAGCCTGACTAATTGCACACCCCTCGCCTTCAAACTTCACATCTTTAACCACATCATCTTT
>JAUHYY010000032.1 GCA_030426295.1 bacterium | reverse complement strand
GCAAGACTAATAAACACACCGTAGTCAGTAATTCTGTTAACTTTACCAGTAACTTTTTGACCTAGTTTGTATTGTTCAGCAAGTTCATGCCAAGGATTTTCAGATAGTTGCTTCATAGATAGTGAAATCTTTTCACCTTCGATACCGATAACCTTAACTTCAACATCGTCTCCAAGCTTACCAAATGTTGATGGATCATTAACATGTCCCCAAGCGATCTCAGAGATATGTACAAGACCTTCAAGCCCCTTAAATGTAACGAAGATACCGAAGTTAACAACACCACTAATTTGACCTTGTACAACTTCTCCAACAGAAACATCTTTAAGAGCTTCTTTTCTTTTATCTTCTTGAGCATCCTTCTCAGAAAGAACTAACTTTCTAGTATCAGGATCCATATTAATAATTCTTACGTTAAGAGTTTCACCTACAAGCTTTTGAAGTCTCGCAAGAATCTTTGCACTATCAGCACCATTTACACGTGGGTAATGAAGAGGTGCTAACTGAGAAACAGGGATAAATCCTTTAATACTATCTTTCTCGATAAGCAGACCACCTTTATTAGCTTCTGTAACTTTAACTGGAATAGTCTTTTTACTTTCATAGAATTCAACAAATTGCTTCCAAGTTCTGTGTTGGCTAGCTTTTCTTAGCGAAAGCACAACTAAACCTTCATCATTTTCAGGTTCAAGTACTAAAGCACTTACTTCGTCACCTTCTTTAAGTTCTTTGATAGTATCATCACTATCAACAGCTTCTCTACCAGCAATTACACCAGTAGTAACTCCACCTAAATCAACAAGAACTCTATTTTTGTGAACTGTAATAACAGATCCTTCAACTATAGTTCCTGGCTCTGGTGTATAAAAAACAGGAGAATCTTTTAACAGATCTTCCATTGAAATCATATCCTTCGTAGCAGGATTCATAACGGTATTTGGTTAAGTAATAAAATAGCTGCTGTATTATACTGATAAACAGTTAATTGGCAAGACAATTTTACTACCTAACCAAACCAATAATTTATTTTTTCTCAGGCTTAAAATCCAATCCTTGACCCTTCTTCGTAACCTTAACCTCATCACCTTCATCAATTTCACCATCTAAAATCATTTGAGTAATAATATCTTCAATCATTTCTTGCATCTTTCTTCTTGCAGGACGAGCTCCATACTCTGGATCATAACTTACTTCAGCTAGATTATCTAAAGCACCAGAAGTAACATTTAACTTGATATGCTTATTATCAAGACGCCTTTGAAGTCTATTCACTTGAAGCTTAACAATCTCTTTAATTTCATCATGTGTTAGAGCGTCAAAAATAACAATATTATCAATTCTATTCAAAAATTCAGGTCTGAAGTTCTTCTTTAACTCATCAAGTACATTATCTTTAGCCTGATCATAATCACGCTCAGCCTTTGATTTATCTTTAGCACCAAGAGAAAACCCAATATTAGCAGCTTTCTGCGTAAGCTGATCAGCACCAATATTAGAAGTCATAACAATAATTGTATTCGAAAAATCTACTTTACGCCCCTGCCCATCACTCAGAGAACCATCTTCAAGAATTTGTAGTAACAAATTAAACACTTCTGGATGAGCCTTCTCAATTTCATCAAATAACACAACACTATAAGGTTTTCTTCTAACAGACTCCGTCAACTGACCACCTTCTTCATAACCGACATAACCAGCGGTTGCACCAATAAGACGAGAAGCATTATGTCTTTCCATAAACTCACTCATATCTATTTTAATAAGCGCTTTTTCATTATCGTAAACTTCTTCAGCAAGAGCTTTAACAAGCTCAGTTTTACCAACACCAGTAGGCCCAAGGAAAATAAATGAACCAATAGGTCTATTATGATCTGCAACACCAGTTCTTGACCTTCTAATAGCCTGGGCTACCTGTTTAACAGCATCTTCTTGACCAATAATTCTCTTATGCAAAGTCTGCTCTAGATTTTTAAGCTTAGCAATATCTTTACTCATCAACTTAGTAACAGGCACTCCTGTCATCTTTGAAACTACTTCTGCAATATCTTCGCTATTAATCCTTTCTCTTTGCTCGCGTGGAGTTTTAGTCTTTTTCATTTCTTCAATATCATTTATTAAAACTAGCTCTTCATCACGTAGCTTAGCTGCTTTCTCATAATTCTGATTAGAAACAGACTCTTCTTTCTTTTTAATAATCTTTGCTAACTTCTCTTGTAGCTTTTTAAGATCACCTCGATCCGCTGTAGAAGTAACTCTTTTCAATGCACATGCTTCATCAACTAAATCGATAGCCTTATCAGGCAGAAAACGATCAGTAACATACCTTTTAGCTAAACTCACTGACTGAATAATTGCATCATCTTCAATCATTAAATTATGATGATCTTCAAATGTTTCTCTTAGCCCCATTAATATTTCTACTGCATCTTCAGTATTAGGCTCATCAACTACTACAGGTTGGAATCTTCTCTCCAAAGCAGAATCAGTCTCAATATTTTTTCTGTATTCATCCGTAGTTGTAGCACCAATCATTTGAATCTGTCCTCGACTTAACGCTGGCTTTAAAATATTCGCTGCATCTAGACTACCTTCAGCAGAACCAGCACCAACCAAAGTATGTAATTCATCAATAAATAAAATCACATTAGGAACAGAAATAGCTTCATCAACTATATGCTTAATTCTCTCTTCAAATTCGCCCCTGTATTTAGTCCCAGCGACAACAGCTCCCATAGACAAGCTTAAGATTCTTTTATCAAGCATTGTTTCAGGGACTTCTCCACTCACTATCCTTAATACTAATCCCTCAACTACTGCAGTTTTACCTACGCCTGGTTCACCAGTCAGAACAGGGTTATTCTTGGTTTTACGATTCAAAATGCTAATAACTCTCTGTATTTCTTCATGTCTACCTATAACCGGATCAATCTTACCTTTTCTTGCATCTTCACAAAGATCATTCGTGAAATAATCAAGAGTTGGAGTTTTAGATTTACCTTTTTTACCCTCCGGACCTTGCTTGTGCTTATAAGCATCTTGAAAATTATTTTCATTACCAGCTAAAACTCCGTGCAGCCCACTTAAAAAGAACTCCAAAGGATTAACCTGCCCAGCACCAGGTTGCATGCCAGGCATACCTGGCATCATTTGATCATTCTTCTCAAAAATATCTATCAATTGCTGTCGTATATGAGCAGGGTCAATCTTCATATTTTCAAGAATAACAGTTGCAGCAGTATTTTCTTGTGAAACCAAAGCAAACAAAAGATGTTCTGTACCAACAAAGCTATGATTATACTCAGCTGCACACTTCACAGCATCTTCAATAACTTGTTTAGCGAAACCAGATAAACCACCAACATCATTATTGGAGTTATTTTTTGCGTAAGAACCACTGGATCTCCCAACAGTCTTAAGCACCATTTCAACATTGCTAGATGAAACACCAAAATTATTGGCTATTGTTGCTCCAAGAGAATTCGATTGAGACAAAATCCCAAGCAAAATATGCTCTGTTCCAACATAGCTTAATTTAGCTTCTTGAGCCTTTTCTTGTGCAACAACCAAAGCTTCTTTGGCTTCTTTAGTGAACTTTTCAAAGTAATTTTCTTCCATAATTTTTATTTATTTCTTACTCATTAAATTATAACATCAAACTCAAAATCATTAAGTCAAAAATGCTTTACAGTAAAAAAATATATGGTTTCTAAGCAGAAATAACAATAAAGCTACCTCCTATCAACATAATTATACCAAGGATTCTTGTAACCAACTTATCTTTATGAATTTCTGCGGCATAAACATCTTTAAAAAATAAAGACAATACTGCTGCACCCAAAAGAACGATCAAAGGTTGTAGGGCAGATAAAGATTCTGCCAAAGTTACGTAACCTGTTCGAAGAGCATTATAAAATGAAAGGAAACCAACAATACCAAGAGTAGAACTTCCAATCAAAAACAATATGTGCTTTTTAGAGCTCGCATACAATTTCTTAACATCCCTATAAAAAATATGTAAAAAGGGGATTAATGTTATAAAAAATCCAAACCTTATCAATACGAATAAGGTTTTAACATCGACATATCTAAGCAAATATTCATCCATCAAATTCGAGGCAGAAAAACAGCAAACAGAAATCATTATGAATACAAACCCTTTTGTAAATTTTATTTTTTTATCAATGTCTGCAGAAAGCAGTAAAGCACCTACTACCATAACAGCAATAGCAATATAAACAGCAGGGGAGAAGACTTCACCCAAAAATATTGCAGCAAGCACAGCAATAAAAATTGGCACGAAATTGTAAAGAGCCACAAGTTTCGAAACGTCATCATTCTTTATTGCTATTATATACGACAAAACACCCCCAGAATACAAGACTCCTGAAAGCATACACATGAAAGCTATACCTATACTAGGGTACTCGATACCATAAAGCCCATAAACTATAAACGACACAATTACACCAACGAGCCCACTAAACCACCCTATCATCGCAGGTATCTTGTGAGTGGTAAAAATATACTTATCAAGTAAGTTAGATAAACCCCAGAACAGCATCGCAAATATAGCGTATCCAAACCAAGTCATTATTCAGATTTTTTAACTACTGAAGTTGCCATTATACGAATTACATCAGCATATTGCGATGACCCAGAAATTTTCAAAACATCGTCCTCAAGATCAACATAATAAACAGTAGTGCTTGACTGTTTAACCTTATTACTAACTTTTGTACCAGCCATATCTGAAAACTTTTCATCTAAAACTTCTGCAGAGACGAAAACTTGTGATTCACCAAGTGGCTTATCTGAAAATTCATATTTATCATCTGTACGTGCATAGTACCAATCCATTGGGTACTGCATACCAAACCCAAGAGGTAAACTCTCAAAATACCTATATCCTTGCTGTAGAGCGAGCTCTGTTGAACCTTCCTCACCAACAAGAACCAAAGTTAAAGGCCTGTTATAAGCTATATTATTACCAGAAACTAAATCCCAGTCTTGCACAGTACCTTTTTTAAACTCAGCAACTTTGCTGAAAGCATTTGCTTCCGTATAAGAGAATAAAGCTCTCTTCTGAGTATCATTAGAATTATATATAACGTAAAAATAATTGTTATCAGTAAACGCAAATGATACATAAGATTCAACATTAGAAATGAAATCCCTATCAACTTTATAAAAAGCATTTATAACCGGATCCTTACTCGAACCAGTCGAGGCCAAAGGTTCTTCGTTTGATTCTTCTTGCACCTCATCATCACCCTCATTTTCTCGCCCACCTTCGTCACTATTGTCGTCCTCTTCAACATCATCATTAATTTCATCTTCATCTTCTTGCTCTTCTTCATCAAATTGTGGAGCAGAACTATATTCTATAGTTTCTATTAATTCATTAAATACTTGCTCATACTTACTGTCTAAATCGCTACTGAAATCTGAGAAACTAAGCTCGTAAAAGAATCCATCCCTTAGCAAAATATAAGTAACTTCACTAGGAGAAGAGGCCACATTACTATAAGCATCAACCAATCCAGACCCCACCCTTACCTCGTCAAACTCAAATGAATCAAAGTTAGAACTAATATAAGATCGCGCATCAAGTTCAATCGACGATTTGAACTTCTTCAAAGATATACTTGCGTCAGCATCAACAGCATTCAAAACAATTCTAGACTCAGATTCATTTACATCAAAAAGTAAGCTTGGATAACTAAACCTCAACCCGAAAGAAGAACTCGTATGTATCTTATCAAGATCTGTATTAAAAAGATCAACATCAGATAAAATATCTAATTTCTCTACAGTCAGAACATTTACAGGTTTATCTGAAACATCTTCTTCTGTATACACACCCGAAACTCTAACTTCTTTATTCTCATAATCGCTCAAATCAAAAAGTAGACTTCTCAAAAACACTCTTTCTTTAGCATCTGTAACAAGCACATGAGTAACATCAAGCCCACTAATAAAAGATGAAAGCTCCGTTAACTCTCCTTGAAAAGTCTTACTTTCACGCTGATCCCCAACGACTTTTGAGCCTCCACAGCCAGTAATTACAAGCAGTGCAAGAATTAGAGTACTGACAAAAAATGATTTAAGTATTTTATTCATATTTCAATATTAATCTTATAATTGTTCGAGTTTTTCGCTGACGAATTCTATACCTTTAGTAGTCAATAGTCTACCCCTATGAGTCCGCTCAAGTAAGCCAAGTTGCATCAAGTACGGTTCATACACATCTTCAACACTATCTTTATCTTCATTAAGAGCAGCAGATAAAGTCGATAGCCCAACCGGACCATTTCCAAAGTTTTCGTGAATAGCCCGCAAAAGCTTAAAGTCTGTTTTACCTAAACCAAGATCATCGATCTGAAGAGCTGTTAAAGTTTGAACAACTACATCTAAAGTAATCTCACTATCGCCATTAACAATATGAAAATCTCTTACACGACGAAGTAGCCTATTGGCTATACGTGGAGTACGCCTAGAAGAATGAGCAATCAAAGCAGCTGCTTCTTGAGATATAATCAAATCCATCTTTTCAGCATTATGAACTATAATTTCTTGAATCTCAGATTCTTCGTAAAAGTCGAGCTTCAATACACATCCAAACCTATCTCTAAGTGGCGAAGACATTTTATTTACTTTAGTAGTAGCACCAATAAGAGTAAACGGTGTCAGCTCTAATCTCATAGACTTTGCAGTAGGACCTTTCCCTAAAATTATATCAATAGCGTAATCTTCCATAGCCGTATAGAACATCTCTTCAATCTTGGGCTTCAACCTATGTATTTCATCTATAAATAGAATATCATTCTCATTCAAATTGCTTAATAAAGCTGCAACATCACCAGTCTTCTCAATTGCTGGACCAGAAGTAATTACTATATTTACTCCAAGTTCATTAGCAATAACCTGCGCCAAACTTGTTTTACCAAGACCAGGCAGACCATAAATAAGAACATGATCAATACATGCATTACGCTTCTTTGCACTTTCAATCAACACATCCACTTGATGCTTAACACTAGACTGTCCAATATAAGTAGACAAATCCTGTGGACGCAAACTGAAAACCCCAGCTGAAGACTCATCGATATCAATCGTAGTTTCTTCAGGGCTCAAATTTACATTATCTATCATGTATCAGCGAATAAATAAAAGTCTTAATCGAATCTGGATCAGGAGCCTCAGGGAACTCTATGGTTGGAGAACTAGAAGCAGTCTGAATCACAATAGAACCATAATCAAAAACGGGTAAAATCGCAATGATTCCTTTCTCATAAGAACTTACTTCCTGTATATCAGCAAGCTCAGTTTCATGCTCAGCTTTCACAGTCAAGTATTTCCAGTCGATAAATACAACTCGTTTATTTGTAATAACTAACCGATCAAGCCAATAAACAAGTGTTATATAAACTGTTATCAAGCTAAACACAGAGATCAAAACTAGATGAAAACCAAAAATAATATTATTAGGCAACCCATCCTTAAATAAAAAAAGCATAAAATAAAAAGGAAGAGTTATTAAAAATACTTTCATCAACCTTCTTATAAAAGGCAAATAGTGATGATAATAAACTTTTAAAACTTTTTCTCCCTTTCCGAGCCTCATTAGTATAAAATTTAAGCGAACAAACATATTATATTTAATTATGTCAAAAATTCAACAGAATAAATCAAGCTCAATAAAAATAGTAGCTCTAACAACAGCCTTTATCACAATATCAATTTTAATAGTTAATATTATTCTAAGTGGATTTAACCTGGAACCCTTACTAGAAAACAATACGCATAGGGGAGCAACGTTGTTTATACTTTTAATAGTGCAAAGCATATTAATAATTGCACCAGTCTACTTTTACTATAAAAAGCAAAATGTAGACCTATCTTTAAATAAAGCAAAGCCATCTACGATAATAGGCTCAGCACTAATTGGATTTATTACTTTCTTCATAATAAACGTTGCTATCAGCTACTTATCAACCGAACTCAACTTACAAATCCCTGGTTACGGAGAACAAGATGCCAGACTAGGCCTTTTTGGGTACGGGCCATACAATATGATATTCGCAGGCTTAGCATTAATAATAATTGCACCTATAGCCGAAGAGCTTTTATTCAGAGGATTAATGTTAAACCAACTAAAACAAAAATTTAACAGCAAAACAGCGATAATAATTTCAGCTGCAATATTCGCAGGATTCCATCTTGAATTCCAAATATTCATACCACTATTTATAATCGGAATAATACTAGGTGCAGTACAAGAAAAAACAGGAACAATCTATGCAGCCATCGCTCTGCATATGATAAACAACTCTTTAGCATTCATTGTAGAAATTTTTGAAACTACTTTTTAGGCATACCCTTATAAGACGACACGATTGCTTCTTCTTCAACTGAACCATCGGCATGTGTAATTACTCTTACCCATCCAATTTGGTTATATCTTAAATTTGGCAATAACTCATGCGGGCTTGAATTGTGCTGTCCATAAAATGGACCAAGCATTTCAACCTCTCTACCATCATCAGTTCCGTAAAAATTTACGTAAGCATCATCTCCATCCACATAAGATTGGATGAAAATATAGCTAGGAGTATTATTCTGGAATTTAAAATCTAATCCTTCTGCATTAAATATTGCTGCATCTAAACCGTCACCATACTCAGAATAATAACTTACGTACACTGTATGCTGCTGCCTAAACAGTATATCCATACCTGAATAAAGTGCTGCTCTATAAACAGTTGTAGAACACTGACATAAACCTCCTCCAACACCATTTACTACCTGACCACCCAAAATCACTTTAGCCATCGACCACCCCGTACGAGTGCTAACTTCTCTACCAGAATTCAAAATTGCAGAGAAAACTCCAGAAGGCGACAGAAGAACATTGTTAAATTTATCCTCTAAGCCAAATTTAATATTAGCAACTCTACCTGCAGAAGAACCTGCAAAATTTGATCGCCCAACCGAAAGTAACTCAAGATCACCAAGATCAACACCTGTTTCATTTAGTACCTCACCCTTTTCTTCAACAACCTTAAGAAAAACAGTCGACTTACCAGCAAGGATTGCTTTTTCTATAAGATCAATAGAAGCATCAACATCAATACGAATACCATCTCGAGCAAACCCTTCAACTAATGCACTAGTATTCTCAACTGTAGGCAGTTCTTTTATTACTGCATCTTCTTTTTCAACATCAAAATCTTTTGCAACATTTTCTGACAAGTATGAACTAAGGAATGATTCATCTACTACAGAACGTCCTTCTTTAACAGAAAACCAGTCAGGTATAACAGTAAGATTATAAGTAAAAGTTTCAAACTGATTGCTATAAACAAGATTTAACACTGTACCATACAGCTTACTCATAGCTTCAGCATCGCCCTTTGCTTCACTTGTAGTATATAAAGCATCATCAATGTCATACTCAAGTAGAACGTCCTCAGATTCATCAACTAATACAGAATCAGCAACATCAGAAACAAAAGACGCAACATTGATCATGGTCCCATCCATATGACTTGAAACATAAAATTTACCATCTTTGTATTCGACTCTTGCATCTTTTACACCTTTAATACCAGGCAAATATTCACTCAAAGATTCTATAAGGACAGTTTCATCAACGAAAACAACAGGATCTACATTCTTCTTATAAAGCTGCTTCATAAATCCAAATCTTTGATTTACCTCATAAACTCTCTCTGCAGTTTTATAAGTATCAAAATCAATCCCAAGTTCACTAGCTGTAAACTGATAAGAAACATCATCAATACTCACATTCACATATTTTGAAAGCTTTGACTTTAATAATTCATCTAACTCTGAGATTGCTTCATCATAAGTATTAGATTTTATTTCATTATCAGCTATCATAACACCATGAAAACTAGCGGAAAGTCGATCTGTACTTCCAGCAAAACCATTAACGGTACCCATAAGAGCTAAAATTGCGGCGCTTAAAATAAAGATCTTTCTAAACATTTATATGGATTAGTTAACATATAACTATACCATATTTTAAACTATTAAGCAATCATCAAAGTATATAAAAATATACAAAAGAACAGAAAAGGCTGATGCAAAACATAGATCAATAAACTATGCCTACCTATATACGACAACCATCTAGGCGTATGAGGATCAAAACCTCTTAAAAACCTCACAACAGATGGCCCAAACGCATAACCAAAAAGAGGCAGTGAAAGCCAAGGAACCACAGGGAAATAATCTAAAGACTGAAAATCACTTGTACGATACCCAATCCATGCAAAACCATCTGCAGAAACTATCTGATCTGTAAGCATATAAACCAAAACTATCAA
>JAUHYY010000031.1 GCA_030426295.1 bacterium | reverse complement strand
TTCTTAATAAACAATACTCTAAGGCTGAGTATGAAGAGTTGGTGCAGAAAATAATCGTGCATATGAAACAAACTGGTGAATGGGGAGAATACTTGCCAGCTTCAATGAGTCCATTCAAATACGAAGATACTGTAGCTAATGAATACTTTCCCAAATCTGTTAAAGAAACAAAATACGAAGGGGATATTCCAGAGGGTGCATATGTTTGTGAAGTATCAGGTCGACCTTTTATGCTAACCAAATCAGAACGAAAATTCTACAAAACTATGCAGGTCCCAAGCCCTACTTTTCATCCAGATGAAAGGCATAAGATTAGATTTGAAATGCGTGCACCAAGAAGTTTAGTAGAAAGGGAATGTGCAAATTGTCACGTCAAAGTTCAGACGCCATTTACCAAAGAGCGAGTAGACACTGTATTATGTGAGCAGTGCTACCTAGATAAGATTTACTAAATCTCATACAAGAACTCAGGAGCAAAGTCTGCTCCGTTCTCCCATTTTACTGTTCTAATCTCTGGGTCATAAGTAACAGTAGAAAAGTAAGTTACATCTTTAAGTGGCTCAAAAATTGGACCATCCAAATGATCTTTTAAATCAATTAACTTCTCAACTCCATCGTCAAATTTAACTTTGACTATATAATCTTTTACGTACTTAGCTTCAGTTATAAACATAGTACTAAGTTAAAGGTTTAATCGGTAAAAGACTATCATGACTAATAGCCCTTTGCCAGTTATCAAGAAGTTCATCTCTATGTAGATTTGCCCACTCGAGCACAAGAGAAATTACTCTTCTAGGGAGTTTACCTCTAAGAAGTTTAAGATCTTTGATACAAATAGATGCCTCAAATTCATTATAAATAACATGAAAGTGTGGAGGTGAATGATCCATATAATACATCACAATATTTATTCCATAAAAGCGAGATATTAAAGGCATTAGGAAAGTTAAATCTTCAAAATACTAATGAAGAAAAATTACAGATTTATAAAAAATTTTAAAAATGAAAACCTGCCAAAACTGTAACAATAGTTTCGAAATCTCAACTCAAGAACAAGAGTTAAGAGCATCTTTAGCACCAAGCATTAATGGGCAAACATATGAGCTGCCTGATCCAAAGCTTTGCCCGGACTGTAGACAGCAAAGACGCCTAGCTTTCCGGAACGAAAAGAAGCTTTACAAACGAAAGTGTGACCTTACAGGCAAGCAAATCATTTCAGTATTCTCACCTGATAAGCCATACAAAGTTTACGAGCCTGAAGGATGGTGGGGCGACCAGTGGGATCCTCTAGACTACGGCCAAGACTATGACTTTAACCGACCTTTTTTCGAGCAGTTCGAAGAGCTATTACTTAAGGTCCCAAAGCTGGCTTTAATAAATACTAATTCAGAAAACAGCAAATATACTCACTTAGAAACAGACACAAAAAACTGTTACATGAATTTCGGTGGTCACTTCAATCAGAACTGTTATTACAACTTACATGCTTTGAAATGCAATGACTGTTTAGATTCATATTGGATAGGCCAAAGTGCATTCTGTTATGAGTGTTTCAAATGTGAGAACTGCAATAACTGTAGATACTGTTTCTGGTGCTTTAATTGTAATGACTGCATGTTCTCAAATGATTGCAAAGGATGCGCGGATTGTTTTGGTTGTTCAGGCTTAAGACACAAAAAGTTCTGCATATTCAACGAGCAATTTACAGAAGAAGAATACAGACAAAAAGTAAAACAAATGCTTAGTTCAGAAGAAGAATTTACTAAAGCAAAACACAAAGCTGACGAACTATGGCTAAAGACTCCAAGAAGAGCATTAACAATGGATAACTGCGAGAACAGCCTAGGTGATTATTTAGAGAGTTGTAAGAACTGTTATGACTGTTTTGAGCTCCATTACTCACAGGATTGTGTTAATTGCGAAGTAGGATTCGAAGTCAACGACTGCTTAGACTCAACAAGATTTGGCTACGGTATCGAGCGAACTTACGAAGTGATGGGGGCAACTTACATCAAAAATACTTACTTTTCGTATTATTGCTTCAACGGTAAGTCAGATATCTATTACTCATCAGATTGCGTAGCTGCAAGTAACGTATTTGGATGCACCGGATTAAACAAACATGAGTACTGCATCCTTAATAAAAAATATACCAAAGAGGAGTACTTCGAACTCGTTACACACATTATCGAACACATGAAATCTACAGGAGAATGGGGTGAATTTTTCCCAATGAGCATGAGTCCATTCGGATACAATGAAACAATTGCACAGGAATACTTTCCTCTAAAAAAAGACCAAGCGCAAAAATGGTCTGACTACCAACCTGAAAAAGTACAAGCATTAAAGTCCGTTAAAGGAAGTCAAATTCCATATGATTCATCAAGAATAACTAAAGAGATTTTAGATTGGGCAATTGTATGTGATGAGTCTGGCGATCCATTTAAAATAATCCCGCCCGAGTATACTTTTTATAAAGAACAAGACGTGCCTTTCCCAAGATTGCATCCTGATATTCGACACACGCAAAGAATGAAAAAACGTCTACCTCGTCAGCTATTTGAACGCAAATGTGCAAAGACTGGAGCTCCTATTAAAACAACCTACTCGCCAGATAGACCCGAAATTGTGTATAGTAAACAGGCTTATTTAGATGAGATGTATTAATGAACACTCAAACCAAAATGGGATTCCCGGAGCCAAAACTTTCACCTGTTGAAAGACTTAGACGTAGGTTATCTTTTAGAAATGATTTAAAATTCTATAACCGTAAGTGTGATCAAACAGGTCAGCCAATGATCTCAATGTATGCTCCAGATAATGGTTTTATAGTTTACGAGCAAGAAGTCTGGTGGGGTGACACTTGGGATGCCACAAATTATGCAAGGGACTATGATTTCAACCGTCCATTCTTTGAGCAGATCGATGAACTGAATAGAGCAGTACCTCATCCAAATTTAGTGACGACAAATACAGAAAACGCAAAGTACACAAACTACAATACGAGTAATAAGAATTGTTATATGTGTGCAGCAGGTAATTATTTAGAGGACTCATATTACTGCTACAATGCTCAGAACTCTAAAGACTGTTGTGACTGTTACTTCGTATGGGACTGCGAGAACTGCTACGAGTGTGTACATTGTACAAATTGTTATTCATGCCAATTTGCACTTCACTCTCAAAATTGTTCTAACTCTAAGTTCATCGAAGAATGTCGTAACTGTAAAGACTGCTTCTTGTGCTTTGGCCTAGAACATAAACAGTACTGCATACTTAACAATCAATATACAAAAGAAGAATACGAACTAGAAATGAAGAAATATGAAAATATTGAAGAAACCTACAAACTTTGGCGAGAAGAATCTGCTAAGCACAAGAAAAAAGAAAACCATAATGTGAATACTGAAAACTGCACAGGCGAGTACATTATAAATTCAAAAAACTGTAGCAATTGCTACATTATGAGTAAGGGTTGTGAAGATTGCAAATATGTATTTAATGGATTCCCGAGATTAAAAGACTCAAGTGACACTTGTTATTCAGGTGAGGACACAGAGCTTCTATACGAGTGCATCGCATCAGGTGCAAATGGTGGAAACCTTGCGTTCTGTAACCTGTGTTTTAATTCACCTTATAGTTTAGCATATTGCCATTATGTGATTAACTCAAAGAATTGCTTTGGATCAGTAGGTTTGAGAAATAAGGAGTATTGCATTTTGAATAAGCAGTACTCAAAAGAAGAGTATCTAGAAATATTACCTAGAATAATTACTCATATGAAATCAACAGGTGAATGGGGAGAATTCTTTGATCAAAAGTATAGTCCATTTGGATATAACGAAACTGTAGCTTCAGATATTTTACCTCTATCAAAAGAAGAAGCATTAGCAAAAGGCTACAAATGGCGCGACCAAGAAGATGCAAGCACACAGGAAGCACGTGAACTACCTGAAGGTGTTATTACATGCTCCGAATCTGGTAAGCCTTTCCGAATAGTCGAACAAGAAAAAAGGTTTTATAAAAGAAACAATCTACCGGAACCAACCAAGTGTTTTGATGTACGTCATAAAGTAAGGCTTGGATTAAGACAACCTATGCCAAAGTGGGAATAGTTGAAACAACATCCTTCGAGCCATCATTGTAGACTAAAGTATTTAATCCAGGCTTCATGAGGTCTGGCATCAAAGAAGCATCTAGAACATGTGCACAAAGTACTTTAACTCTAGTTAATCTTTCTTTGATAGGAGTACATATTGTCGCCATTAAATAGATTGCATCTAGATCTTGAGAGTTCACACGTATTCGAAGAGCATCATCAGAGTCATTTATATCTACTTCAAGTCCCAGTACTTCAAGATGGCCTCTTATTTCTTGTGCTCGGCTCTCAACCCATTCTTCGGGTTTATAAACATACAAAAGAACATCATTTGTAGTCTCGGGGTAATCCCAATCCTCCGGATACTCAGAATCGTCAAGTCCGTCTTGAGTCCCTGTACCATTAAGATAATCAGTGATTTCCATTAGTTTGGTTTATTTTTAGGATCAATTTCAATTTCTGGTTCATCTGTAAGTCTAATATTCATTGCACTCATTTGTGGGAAAAGATGTTTACCCTCTATGCCAGGTAGAGTGGCAGCTACTTTTTTAGAATTATAAAAATCATATAAAACCATCTTGCCTCTTTCAGGGATTCCAATATTTGGATTCTTTGCATAATCACTCGAAATATCTTCGATAGTTCTTAGTGAAGCTCTATCTTGTGTGCGACCTCTTGCCATAAAAATCAATTAGTCAATAGACTAGATTAAATACTATTTACGATTAAATGTCTATGATAAAATGGACGCACTAAAGTTAGATATGCAAGAATTTTTCTCAAAAATCGCACCTGGAATCGAGTTCCCTCAACCGAATTTAACACCGGAACAAAGACAGCAATTGCGGACTTCATTCACGAATCACATGAACCTCTACAAGCGTAAATGTGACGCTACAGGTAAAGACATAGTGACAGCCTACCATCCAGATATCGACTTAAAGGTATACGATATCGAGTTTTGGCACGACACAGACAAATTCGAAGCCCAAGATTATGGCCGAGATTACGATTTCTCAAGACCATTCTTTGAACAGTTTGCGGAACTAGCAAAAGAAGTCCCAAGACCTGCAGTAATAAGAGGTCATCAATACGATGAAAACTCTCAATACACTAACTACGCAGGCAAGAACAAAAACTGCTACATGATTTTTGACTCTGATGGCAACTGGGACTGCTACTACTCATACGGAATCTCAAACTGCAGAAGCTGTGTAGATTGCTACAGGGTAAATGACTCTGAACTCTGCTACGAATGCGTAGACTGCAGCAATTCATACGGACTGTACTTTAGCCAAGACTCAGAGAATTGTTCTAATTCAGCATTCTTAAAGAACTGTATCGGATGTAAAAACTGCTTCATGTGCTCAAATCTAAAAAACAAAGAGTACTACATTTACAACAAGAAAAGCACAAAAGAAGAATTCGAAAGAGTTATGCAGTTCGTGCACAAACGATCAGAAATCGAACGGCTTCAACCACATTGGAACGACTTCAAAAGAAAGTATCCACAGAAATACATGCACGGATTCCAAAACGAAGACATTACTGGTGATTACCTCGTAAACTGCAAAAACGCAGAGCATTGTTATGACTCAGTTAAGCTTTGGGATTGCAAACATGTAACTCGATCCGTAGATGCAAAAGACGTAATGCACTCCGATGAAGTAGTAGATGGATGCGAATTAGTTTATGAATCTGCAGTAGTTGTATATAACTCACAGAGCATACTTTTCAGTTATCTTACTCTAACTGACTGCCATGACATTATGTACTCAGGCTACCTAAACTACTCAAACAATTGTTTTGGATGCATAGGACTACAAAGAAAGAAATACTGCATTCTCAATAAACAATACACAGAAGAAGAATATAAAGCTCTATTACCAAAGATAATCGAACACATGAAGTCAACAGGTGAATGGGGACTTTTCTTCCCAGCATCAATCTCAGACTTCGGTTATAACGACACAGTTGCAAGTGACTTTTTCCCACTAAAAAAAGAAGAAGCAATTGCTCAAGGATTTAAATGGGTGGACAAAATAGAAGCCGAATACGGCCAAGGAACAAAAGACGTTCCTGATGACATATTCGAAGCAAAAGCCGATATTACAGACACAGTATACACATGCAAAGAATCTAATAAAGACTACAAGATCACTCCTCAAGAATTAAAATTCTACCAACAAAACGGAATCGCACTTCCAAACAAATGCTTTAAACAAAGACACAAAGAACGATTCGACCAAAGAAATAAGAGAGTCTTATTCGATAGAACTTGCGAAAAAACATCTGAACCAATTAAAACAACATACCCACCAGATTCTGGATGGATTGTTTATTCAGAGAAAGCCTATCAAGAGAGCTTAACCTGATTGACAAATTACGAATAATTTGTATGATGGCCTACTTTAAAAACCACAATGGTTAAGCCAAAATTCGAACAAGTCGGTGCTGAGATAGATTGGGGAGCATTTTATGTCCGTCATAGAAACACAGATGAATATACAAGAGTAGGGCAAGAATATTTTGATCCAGAAAAACTCGCTGTTTGTAATCACCCAAGATCACCACAATGGTTAAGAAGCCTGGGTTTTAACGGTGCTGAAGGCTTACAGAGAGTACTAGTCCCTAGAACACGAGGAGTAATAATAGTCGAAGCAACAGCTGCAGAAAACTTACCAGTGAACTGTCTAAGCGGTATTGACCATGTGATTAATGGCCTAAGAGCAGAAGTCGCTGTATTTATAGTTATAGACCCAAACTACGCACATACCTTAAGGCGAAGACCAAAGGAAGGATTGACAAAAGCAACTATGAAAATGCCTTTTGACCCAGATTATTATAATCCAGATGGGCCATATGAAATTCTAGATAGAGTTGAGATGTTTCCAAACGTACACCCGATTATTGCTGATCATAATGAATTAAGTGATGCACTCAGATACTCCTTAGATGAAGTAGTGGGATGCAAAATACCTCTTGTGCATACAAAAAACGTGAGTACAAAATCAAACGAATACTAAATCAATAGATATTATTTGACGATATACCTATTACTGTTATGATTTAGAAAACTTTAACCTTCGGAATTATGGCTATAGAAAGTATAGATAATAATAATCCAGACCTCCCTGAAGGACCGAAATTGATTTCGGACCCAGTAGACGTTGAAGGAACAGCTTCAGTAGGTGAAAGGATTAGTGCTTTATTTAACCGAGACACAGGAGACGAAGATGATGGTACTCCAGAGAGACTTAAGGCTAGACAAGAAGCGCTGAAAAAGAGTCCAGCTCCTACCCATTGGAACGGTGAACTTATCGATAGAAGCAACTAGTAGCCTAAAAGCGCCAAATAGTGTATAATTATTTAGATGAAATTACACTATTTACAAGTTATCGTTCCGCAAGGTACTGCTGAAAATCCTAAGAAAGAAGATTTATTTGAGCAGGTCCTAGTAAACCTTCACAACACAGTGAAGAATAAACTAGTCTCTTTAGAGTTTTTTGGTTACGAACAATACACATATTGCTACATAGTTGTAACAGATGAATTGCTTGAAACAGTGCAGGGTCTTATTTATTCCACATTCCCAGATTGTGAGATCGTACCTACAAAAGATTACACGGCTCTATATAATCCGGCTAAACACGGAATCGCAGGTACACAGCTAGACCTCAAGTACACAGATATTTACCCGATTAAAACTTACGACCAATTCAAAGAAGATAGTCAATCAGGTCTTTTTTCAGTAATTTCAAAAATACATTCTGGAGAAATGGTATGGGTTCAAATCGTAACTAATCCAAAGAATGAGTCAGGAATGTACCACTTCATGCGTGGGATAGGACGAAAAATCGCTAGACTAAAACAAATCTTCTACATAAGAGATTATTTCAGAGTTAAGAGTGATGAATCCATTAGAAAGAAGAGACTCAGTGCAGCAAACGCACAATACGAAGAAGAGCCATTCGACGTTGCTGTAAGATGTGCATACGTTGCGAAAGACCAAGCTACTGCAAAACGAAAACTAAACGCAGTAGTTAATAGTTTCTATCAGTTCAACGTTACTGATATTCAAGAGTTTGGAGCTAAAAGAATTACAACTAGTCCAAGCTTCGCAGATACATTCAGAAAGAGGTCACTATCAGGCAGCAAAGTAATGGGAGTAAAAGAAGTAGCTACGCTATATCACTATCCAAATGCCGATCACACTCCTCATATTGTTCACGTACTTGCGAAGAAATCGGAGCCACCTCAAGATCTGCCAAAAGCAGGTTTACCAGATGTTTCTGATTTCGGTATTACAAATTACCACAACAGTTTCGTAGAATTCGGTATCAAACGTGCAGATAGAAGAAGACATCTCTACGTAGTTGGTAAATCAGGTTCGGGTAAGTCAAAAATGCTTGAGCTACTTATCAAACAAGATTTAGACGCTGGTAAAGGAGTAGGTATCTTGGATCCGCATGGGGATCTTGTAGACAATATGCTTAAGTACGTACCAGAGCATAGGCTCAAAGACGTTGTAGTTTTCGACCCGTCAGACATAGAACACCCAATTGCTTTTAATCCTTTGGAAGAAGTTGCAGACGAGTACAAAATGCAGGTAACTATCGGATTTATTCAAATCTTTAAAAAGCTCTTTGGTACAAACTGGTCAGACAGACTCGAACATGTACTTAGATATACGACTTTAGCATTGCTTGATAGTCCAAATACAACAATTCTGTCGATCTTAAAGATGCTGACAGACAAGAACTACAGGCAAAAGATCGTATCAAGAATTGATGATGCAGTAGTTAAGAATTTCTGGGTGTCAGAGTTCGCAGGATGGAGTGAGAAATTTGATGCTGAAGCAATTACTCCGCTACTTAACAAAGTAGGGCAGTTAGTTTCTACTAACATGATTAGAAATATTATTGGTCAGCCACAAAACAAATTCAGCATTAGAGAGATAATGGACAACGAAAAAATCCTACTTATGAAAGTATCTAAAGGTCTACTTGGTGAAGAAAACTCAGGTCTGCTTGGATCAATGATTATTACAAAAATCTATCAAGCAGCTATGCAAAGAGCTGATATGGCAGAAGAGGATCGTAAAGATTTCTACTTTTACGTAGATGAGTTCCAAAACTTTGCAACAGACACATTCGCAGAAATCCTATCTGAAGCACGTAAATACAGACTAAACCTAACAATTGCCCATCAGTATATGGGGCAGTTAACAGATACTGTGCAGAAAACGGTATTCGGTAATGTAGGTTCGATTGTCTCGTTTAGAGTTGGTTCTGACGATGCAGGCATTTTATCTGCAGAATACAATCCAACCTTCACAGCCCGAGATATTATTAATTTAGGTGTTCGTGAGTTCTACACAAAGATGTCAGTAGACGGCCAAATCCGCGAAGCATTCTCAGGTAGAACAATGGATATGCCTGTTCCTACAAACGACAAGTCGGCTGAAATCATCGAAAATGTAAGGAAAGAATACTGTTTACCAAAAGCAGAAGTAGAAAAATTACTGTCTAAATGGGACGAAGCAGGAGAATTTTCAGAAGACAACATGGCTCCAGAAATAGAACAAGAGTTTGAAGAACCGCTTATATAGTTGACGAGCAGCCAGAAAAATGGCATAATTAAGTATTAGAATTAAAATAAATAAAATGAAAACACCTAAAAGTAATCCCAATAGTGAACGTCTAAGTGATATGGAAGCTTTAATGAGCTCATCAGGAGAATCAAAATTCCAATACAAAGATAATGTTTGGAGGTTCTTAAAACTAAATGATGGCTATACTTTACAAATGGCAGGTTCACCTAAAATTCATTTATCTAACGAGGGTGAAATGATGGTAGTTGAAGAAGGTAACCACCTTACTTTAGCTAAATCTGTTCTAGATGAGAGTGATTTCGAAAGATATAAAAGTTTAATTGAGACAGGGCAAAATGCTGGTGATGAAGATTTCGAAGCAGGACTTATAGTAGCTGCAAAAGATTTGTTAGAGGCTGAACTTGATAGGTATATAACAACAATGTTCGATTCTGTTTATCGAGATATGTTTCCAGGTAAAAAACCTATGCCTGCACATATGTCCGCTGCATATGTTGATCTTAGAGGCCATTTAACTGAAACAGCTAGAAGAGCTAGTGATGTTATCTAGGTCTTGATTAAAAGCCTCTAGATAATACAATGAGTAGGCTATGAATATTATACCTCTCAAGAACTACAACCTCGAAGACACCTTGATCGGTGGGCAGTCTTTTACTTGGCGAAAAGATGGTGATACATATATAGGATTCACTTCGAGGAAGGTAATAGTTTTAAAAGAAAATAATG
>JAUHYY010000030.1 GCA_030426295.1 bacterium | reverse complement strand
GAAATATTCTCATTAGCAACATTATCCTCATTATCCCTGATCGGGTGTAGAGTTTTGTAGCTAAATTTATTTCAAGCCAAGAAGAATTCTCTCCCGACCTGAAACCGGGAGTTTTTTATTTATATATTTAAAATTTAATAACAAAACTATGTCTATTATAAGAATGTCTGACATAATGGAGCAATTAGATTGTGGCCCAGAAACACCACACGAACCTAAGTTCGTCGACAAGGTAGAGGATCCAGCCAATGCAGTAGCCAGCCAAGCAGACGGATTTGGTGAAGAGGTATGGCAAGCAGTAGGAGATGCAGCAGAGTAACAAAAAAGCCCCGCCTAAGCGGGGCTTTCAAAGCTATTATCTATTAGTCATTATCTATTAACTTTCTTTGAAGAATGGCTTATGAGTAAAGTTCCATCTTCCTTTATCATCTACTTTAAGTAGTTTAACTTTGATCACATCTCCTTCTTTAAGCACGTCGTTAACATTATCAACTCTGTGTGGAGCAAGCTCAGAAATATGAACTAGACCATCTTTACCAGGCATTACTTCAACAAATGCACCAAATTCAAGGATCTTAACTACTTTACCTTCGAACTCATCACCTGGTTCAGGAACGTAAGTGATTTGTTCAATTCTAGCTTTAGCAGCCATTCCAGATTCTTGGTCATCAGCAGTGATTGTAATTAGACCATCATCTTCGATTGAGATTTCAGCTCCAGTATCAGCAGTAATTCCTTGGATAGTTTCACCACCTTTACCGATAACCATACCAATCATATCTGGATCAATCTGCATGCTCATTAGTAGGGGAGCATATTTAGAAAGCTCAGTTCTTGGAGCATCTAGAGTCTTTAACATGTCGTCTAAGATCTTGGCTCTAGCAACTTTAGCTCTACCAAGTGCTTCTCTCATAAGTTCGATATCAAGACCTTTAAGTTTGATATCCATTTGTAGAGCAGTAATACCTTCTTCAGTACCAGTTACTTTGAAGTCCATGTCTCCAGCAAAATCTTCTTGCCCTTGGATGTCAGTTAGGATTTGGTATTTACCAGTTTCTTTGTCCATAACAAGACCCATAGCTACACCAGATACTGGTCTAGTAATTGGCACACCAGCATCCATAAGAGCTAATGTAGAACCACATACAGATCCCATTGAGCTTGAACCGTTACAAGTCATAGTTTCAGATACTACACGGATTGTATAAGCGAAATCTTCTTTAGAAGGTAGCACTGGAACCAAAGCTCTTTCAGCTAGGTAACCATGACCAATTTCACGTCTACCAGCACTTCTCATCATTCTTACTTCACCAACAGAATATGGTGGGAAGTTGTAATGATGCATGTATCTCTTAGTAACTTCTTGATCCATTGTATCTATAAGTTGAGCAGCATCTGGAGATGCAAGAGTAAGAACAGAAAGAATTTGAGTTTCTCCTCTTTGGAAAATACCAGAACCATGAGGTCTTGGCAGAACTCCAACTCTACATCTTACTTCTCTAATATCGTTAATTCCACGTCCGTCTAGACGTTCACCTTTTTCAAGAATATTGTGTCTCATTCTATTTTCGAAAGCTTTTTGTACAGCTCCTTTAACTTCACCTTCAGTTAGTTCTTCTGCTTCGATTTGAGCAGCAAACTTTTCAATCATTTCTTTTTGGTAAGCCTTAAGTTTAGCCTTAACTTCTGGTTTAAGTAGTCCTTTGATCTCGTCTAGTTTTGAATCTTCTAAAGCTGACATAACCATTTCTAGTCCTGACTCATCAACCTCAGCCATAGTAGCTTCAAGTGGTTCAGGATTAACTAGTTTCTTAAGTTCAAGCTGAGCTTCACAAATTTGTTTGATGAACTTGTGAGCATATTCTAGAGCTTCTAACATTTTCTCTTCAGAGATTTCTCTAGCTCCTGCTTCAACCATAGTGATGGCATCCATAGTACCAGCAACAAAAAGATCTAGATCTCCTTCGTCTTTAGTTTCGTAATCTGGATTAAGTACAAATTCACCATCTTTCATACCAACTCTTACTCCAGAAACAGGACCATCAAATGGCATTCCTGAGATAACGGTTGCAGCAGATGCAGCAGTAATTGCAGCTGGACCTGGATCAGTAACTAGGTCAGCAGATAAGATATTACAAATAATTTGAATATCGTTAGTCATCTTCTTAGGGAAAAGCGGTCTCATTGGTCTATCAATCATTCTCGCCATAAGTGTAGCGTTTTCAGAAGGTCTTCCTTCTCTCTTAACGAATCTACTTCCACTGATTTTACCAGATGCGTACCATCTTTCTTGTACATCAACCATTAATGGTAAGAAGTCTATTCCTTCTCGTGCATCACCCATAGTTGATACACCTAGTACTACAGTTTCACCAATTTGAACGCTAACAGCGCCACCGGCTTGGTATGCGTATTCATCTGTACGCAGCACAAAATCACGACCATCTAAGTCGATCTTAACCTCAAGAGGTTCTTTAAAATAACTCATATGTATTTTCTTTTATTATATTCTTACTTCTTTAACTTCAGGCTTTCAGTCAGTTCAGCATAAGCCTCAGGTTTGTGGTATTTAAGGTAAGCAAGATGCTTTCTTCTCTTACCAACAAGCCCTAATAATCCACGTCTAGCGTCTTTATCATTTTTGTGTTCCTTAAGATGGTTAGTCAAGTAGTTGATTCTTTCAGTTAGAATCGCGATTTGTACTTGAGACGAACCAGTATCGTTATCGTGTGTTTTAAACTTTTTAATAACTTTTTTCTTTTGAGTTCTTTGCATTTAATGATAATTAATTATTTTTTAACGGCCGCAATACTAACACAAGCTAATAATTTTACAAGTCTAAATCCATTTTTTTATCTTGAAATAGCTAAGCATCGATACTACGACACCAAACATTATCAGTCCAACAATTAAAACTGGATTCCCATTTTCAGCAAAAGGTAATGGTTCAAGGTTCATTCCATAGAACCCTGTAATAACTGTTAAAGGCATCATAATAACAGAAAAGACCGTTAGAACTTTAATAATATTGTTAGTATTATGAGAAATTATAGTTTCATTAGTTTCGTGTAGAGATTCCGCTAGCTCTTTATAGTTTTCTAGCATGCTCCACATCTTCTCAATAGTATCAACGATATCATCAAAATAAATTTCAAGATTATCAGGCGAATATTTCGTGTTTTTATGTTCAAGTTGAGCAATCACAGCACGTTGAGGAATAATAATCCTTCTAAAGTTAATAATATCTTTCTTCAAAGCCAGGATTTCTTTTAATTTGTCTCTTTGTAAGTCGTTCTCAAATACATCTCTTTCAATTTCAACCAAACTACTACTTACATCATCAAGAATAGGGAAAGCAGATTCAAACAAATCATTCACAACTTTATAGAGTAGGTAACCACTCCCTGCATGCATATACTCCTCTTTAACAGTTTTTTTCTTTTGACATTGCGAGAATAATTTCTTGATAGTCTTATTACCTTCATGAATCGTAATAAAGTATCCATCAACCACAAAGAAATGGATTTCTTGTTCTCGAACACGTTTAGTTCGAGCATGTACAACAGGTACATGCAAAGTAATAAACAAGTAACTTGGGTACTCATCTATCTTTGGTCTTTGATTTGTTCCTAAACAGTCCTCTAGATCTAAATGATGGAACTTAAATTTCCGTGCAAGATACTTAGTGTCCGTCTCATTTGGATTGTAGATGTTTAGCCATCTGAGCTTTCCAAAACGGATTTCCTCTCTTTTGTGTTGAGCAGGACTCACTTGAATAGGATCAAAAAGTATTGCGTAACAATTTTAACAGCTAAATGAAATAAAACAATTTTTAATTGTAGAAATAACTAATTTTCATTAAAGTTTTTAAGTCTAAATTAAATTTGCATGGAATATCGCCAAATAATTAAAGATGCTTGGAATTTCACTCAAAGCAATAAACGTCTAGTTACTTGGTACGCATTCCTTCCTGCACTAATTACAACAATTTACAGTTTAGGATATTTTATATATCAGTATTTTGCTTTCGCAAATTCCTCTTTATTTTCAGAAGAAGACAAAAATACTTTGATGATAATATTAAAAGAAGTTTATGGCTTTTTAAAAGATTCACCAAAGCTCATCGGGCCAACGATAGCAATCGCTATTTTTCTTACAATAATGTATGTATTCTATCCGATTATTGCACAAGGTGCATTAATTCAACTAATTGCACGTAAGAGAAACAACCAACCAGTTCGCCTAATCTCTGGTATCAGTTACGGACTCAAAAGCTTCTTAAAACTTTTCGAATACAGTCTAGTCATAAGAGCTTTTTCAGTAACAGCAGTATTAACAGAAGGAGCATTCGTACTAAGAAACTTAGGTGTAGAGGCCTTACAGTTCCTTCTACCAGTTCTCGGATTACTAATTTTAATCGGTATTTTTCTTGGATTCATTTTTACTTACTCAGAACTTTTCATAGTTATAGACAAAGAAGGAGTCTTCAAGTCAATGAGGTCAAGTACAGCCCTTGTAGTAGACCACTGGCAACATACTATCCTAATTCTGATATTGCTTTTCATTATCGGTCTACGAGTAATCCTCAACATCGTAATGGTTCTAATCATCCCGCTCCTAATCTTCACAGGTGTCGGACTAGCCGCAACAGCAGCACTTGGATACATAGGATACGCAATCGGTGGGCTAATAGCATTAATAGGTCTCTACTTTTCAGGGTACCTCGGCGGAACACTTACTGTTTTCTCAAATGCAGTTTGGGTATTCACATTCCTCGAGCTAACCGAAAACGGAGAAACCTCAGCACGTCAAAAAGAGTCTTCATCAGAAGAATAGGAAAGAAGCTCGTATTAATCTAACCCACAAGCACCGAGGCCCGAGCGGCGTCGCTTTCGCGAGCCGCCCGAGCACACGGGCCGGGGGAGTTCACCAGGGATCGTAGCCGCTACACGCACCCGGCTGGGTGTCTACGTAGGCCGGGTTGTTGGCGCCGGTCCATCCACGACGAAGGTTGTTGCCGTCGTCGTAGAAGTACGTCTGCCACGGTCCCATCTGGAAGAGTCCGTCCTCCTCCATCGGGTGCACGTAGATGGTGTACCCGTAGGTATTCGGAGGGATCACCAACAGGTAGCCCTTGTAGTTGCGGGGCTCGACGCAGTAGTCGCTCGGAGGCGACACAGCGATGGGTCGCGACGACGCCCGACGGGGGTGGATCGAGATCCTGCTGTAGTCGTCACTGTAGTTGTCGACCGTAACCATGATCTGCTGCCCGTAGGGAACGCAACGAGTACCGTCGATCTGCACGGGGAACCCGTGAGCCGTGTAGGCCACGAGCACGTCGATCGCTTCACCTTCCACGATGTCGAGCGTAGCGTCGCCCGAATAGAGGTGAACGTCGACCTCAACCGGAGAGCAGTCCACGTAGGGGTCAGGCTCGCGGTTGTTGTTGGTGCCACCGGTGGAGCGATCGGGATCGTGAGATCCGACCGAACCGCCGTTGGAGCCACCAGATGAGCCGCCACCGGACGTATCGCCCGAGTGGCCGTGGTTGTAGTAGTTGTTCTCGACCTCCTCGCCACAAGCGGCGACGAAGAGAGCGAAGAACGCGATAGCCAGCATTCGAAGGGTTGCCATCTCAGGCCTCCGGGGTGTTGCGCTCGTAGCGCGGTGCAGTGAATGTGAGGTACACCGCCAGGGCGGTGATCCAGAGGTAGTCTCGCTTGCGGAGGTTCAAGGCTCTAGTCCTCGTTCGGGTTGGGGGATCGGAAGCCAAAGGAAAACCGCTGGCACGATCCAGTGTTGGTTGGAGACAAATCTTGCGACGCGCTTTGGCACGCCCTTGAGGGAGTACCATAGCACGCAGCAGAGAAAGACAACGACGAACAGAATGTCGCCGATGGTCACTTTGCGGTTGCAGATGATCATGCGGTTGCCTCCGCGAGGCTCTTGAGGAAGTCCTCAACCGAAAAAACTACGGCGAGGAAGAAAAGACCTACGAGGCAAGTAATGCCAAGTAGCGTGATTACGAAGTATCGTTTCATTTGGGTTGTTGTGTGTGAACGAATTAGGATTGCCAGAGAAATCTGTCGAAAACAAACTTTTCGAGCAATCCTAACTTATTAATACGAGCTTTCAATGATCACTTCGGCAGGCCTTAGAGCGAGCAAATACTCCTCTTCAAGCACTCAAAATCCGAAGAATCATAATTATACAGAGAAACACAAAAAGGTCAATGCTAAAGCTTCGAATATGGTGTCCCTGACAGGAATCGAACCTGTATCTAGAACTTAGGAGGTTCTCGTTCTATCCATTAAACTACAGGGACAAGTTTGCGTAAACGATAGACTCTGAATCTAGATCAGATTTAGATTTTATTTTGATTTTTTCAGTAGCCTCTAAACCAGATTGACCAGCTTCCTTTAAGAATCCAAGTAAATCAGCTCCAGATGCATTCGACATTGAAGGAATAACCATTTTTGGATCAATCTCTTCGACTAGTTTAATTGCATCTTTAGGCTTCATAGTTACAGGAACCATCAAGATATCAATTTCTCCCATCTCCTCGATAGTTTTGTCATCAAGCGCAGGAGTGTTTCCAACTACTCCAAGTCTAATTCCATCAACTTCAAGGCTAATCATTCTAACTTCTTTATCCCCATCCATTTCAGGAATTACGTGAATAAGTACTCCTCGAGCCTCATATTCACCTGGCCAGTCAAAAGAAAAGTCAGCCTCTGGCAACTTAAGGTCATCTGAACTTGATATAACAATGTCTGATTTTGGAGCGCCTTTTTCTGGGTCTATAAGAACAGTTGCGTCGGCACCTTTTATTGAGAAACAGTTGTTTCCAAACCATTTAATTTCCATCTTTTGGGGTTAAAAGCATGCCAACTTTAACAAAAAGCCTTCCGAAATTAAAGCAAATTTCTTATATTACACAAAACTAACCCACATAAAATGTCTATCCAACAAGTCCATGCTAGAGAAGTCCTCGATTCAAGAGGAAATCCAACAGTAGAAGTAGAAATGGGTGACGGTACAAAAGTTGTATCTGCAATGGTTCCAAGCGGAGCCTCTACAGGAGAACACGAAGCAATAGAACTGAGAGATGGTGAGGAGCGTTACAACGGCAAAGGGGTTAGAAAAGCTGTTGCTAACGTTAACGATATTATCGCAGATAAAGCCAAAAACTTTGAATTGGGTAATCAAAAAGAATTCGACCAAATGCTTATAGATTTAGATGGAACACCAAACAAAGGCAACCTTGGAGCTAATGCAATTCTAGGATGCTCAATGGCATACGCAAGACTCTCAGCAGAAGTTGCTGGTCAAAAGTTATACGAATACTTCAATACATCAGCTACAAAACTTCCTACTCCAATGATGAACATTATTAACGGGGGAGCACACGCAGATTCAGGTCTTGAGTTCCAAGAGTTCATGGTTATGCCATGGGGAATCGAACCTTTCTCAGAAAAACTTAGAGCAGGGGCAGAGATTTTCCACGCACTAAAAAAGTTATTATCTGCAGATGGTCACACAACTTCAGTAGGTGATGAAGGTGGCTTCGCACCACAGCTAGCAAACAACAAAGAAGCACTAGAGTACATTATGAAAGCAATCGAAGCTGCAGGTTACAAAGCTGGTTCACAGATCAAAATTGCATTAGATGTAGCATCATCTGAGTTTTATAAAGATGGATTTTATGAAGTAGGAGGCGAAAAGCTAACCTCAGAGCAAATGTCAGACTTCTACGCAGAACTAGCCGACAAATATCCGATCTGCTCAATCGAAGACGGCTTAGACGAAAACGACTGGGACGGATGGGTAGCTTTAACTGCCAAGTTGGGTGATAAAGTCCAGTTAGTAGGGGACGACTTCTTGGTTACAAATCCAGAGCGTTTGGAAAAAGCAATCGAAATGAAAGCTGCTAACTCAATCCTAATCAAATTAAACCAAATCGGTACAGTATCAGAAACTCTAGACGCAATTAACATGGCTCACGAAGCAGGATGGACTGCGGTAGTCTCACACAGAAGCGGAGAAACAGCAGATACTTTCATCGCCGACCTATGCGTAGGTATGGAAACTGGCCAAATCAAAACTGGGTCACTCTCAAGAACTGATCGTATAGCTAAGTACAATCAACTCCTTAGAATCGAGGAAGGATTGACAAATTAAGAACGAGTGCTAGAATCTGGCCTCGTTAATAATAAATATGGAAAGAACAACAGTTTTTGATCTAGATAATATAGAAAATGGAGTAGCTAGTTTTCCCGCGTGCACAGAAACAAGAGAAGAGCTAATTCATGAAACTTTAGTCTTAAGTGGTGAAATGCATGTTCTGATTACTCGAACTTTGGAAGGACTAAATGAACCAGCAACAATCAGGGTTACAAAAAAAGCAGGTGTCCTCTCTGCAGAAATTATCGAATATAAACCAGGAGACCAAAACGAAGAAGTTGGTTTCGAAATTAGAACCCCAAACAGATCTGAAACTCCAATAGAGGCAATTCATAATATTGCCGAACGAGCAACTGAAGACAGTGCATTGGTTCTTAAAGGTGTAGTAAGTCAGATGACAGGTGCTCTAAAAGAAGTAAGCGATCTAATTGGAGACGATACACTCACTCAGATTATTAATGAGGCTTTACAGATGGATTATGCGAATTTATATGTAGGATCAAATCCAAACCTAGTTGTATACCTACAAGACAATGAAGGTAATGTTTTTGCTTCATACAGAGAGGAAGGCAAAATATTACCAAGAAATATTGTAGCTATAAACCCAGCACTTAGAACAGAAGCTGCAGAATAAATTTATATTTATTTAAATCTGTAGTTTTAATCTTAAGGCAAATCTAATTTGTCTTAAGAACTATAAAAAACTTACCGATAAAGAGCTTTACGAACTCAGCAAAAAGTATGGCGCTGCTGCTTTGAAATATAAGCGAAAATTTGCTGGAACTTTGCCCGAGATAAATCGCAGAAGATAATACATGGATCATGGCATGTATAGCATTTATGAGTATGCTTCGCGAGTTGGGGGATTGAGTCATGATTCTACAAGGCGGATTTTAGCTATAGGCGAAAAATTATTTGATAAGCCACACTTGAATAAGAAGTTTATTGAAGGAGAAGTAGGTTGGGGAAAAATCGAATTAGTAGCATCAATTGCAACTATTAAAGATGAAAAAGATTGGTCTAAAAAAATAACTACAATGTCATTCGGGGCACTACGATCACTCATAAAGAAATCCGTCGTGCACGACGGGGTTGACGCAAGAGACTTATATGAAAATCTCAACTTAAAGCTCAAGAGAAAGACCTTATCTCAATTCAGAGTTTATAAGAAACGTCTCGAGAAAAAAGAAAGACACCCAATGACTTGGGATGACACAGTCGATACCCTATTAAAAAACAAAACAACCGTCCCTCCAAAGCCAGGTCGAAACATTCCCAAGGCAAAGCAAGACAAGCTCGAAGAAAAATACAAAGGAGTATGTGCCTTCCCAACTTGCACAAAGCCTGCCGACGTAATTCATCATCCAGAACGTTACGCGCTGACCAAAAACCACGACAACCTCAAGCCACTTTGCAAAGTCCACCATGAACTAGCCCACCACGGACTTATAAAAAACGAAGAACAAGACCCAACGACTTGGGAGCTACTACAAAAACCTGAAAACTCTTACCTTAAACGAAAGATTGATGAGAAATATCAGAAAGCTCGACTTCAATCTGTTGGCCACTAGCCATATTCTTTATCATAACCACACCCTTTTCAATCTCTGAAGGTCCAGCAATCACGACGTAAGGGATACCTTTCCTATCGGCATATTTAAACTGTTTACCGAGCTTTGCTTCACCAAAGTACACTTCTGCTTTGATTCCTTTTTTATGTAGCTCATCGTAAATCTTGATGCTGTCTTTTTCGCCATCCTCGTCAAATACAGCTACAAGCACTTGAGTGTTGAGTCCTATATCGCCAAGTTTTCCAAGGTCTTCGAGGGTATCCATTATTCTATCAAGACCAAATGCGATCCCTGTACCTGTAAACTCTTGCTTACTGAATGATCCACATAGGTTGTCATAACGACCTCCACCACAGATTGAGCCAAGATTTAATTCAGGGCAAATAACTTCAAATATTAGACCTGTATAGTAGTCGAGTCCACGAGCAAGACTTGGATCAAATTCTAGAATCTCCATCCCATCTGTGAGCTCAAAGAATCTCTCAAGATCAATCGTAGAAAATTCAGCTAATTCATTTAAAGATTTTGCTTCAAGTAAGTTATTAACAACTTCTATTTGTTCAGCAGTAATAACGTCTTTCAAAATATCTTGAACTCCTTCTAGCCCAACTTTATCAAGTTTATCTATAGCTGAAATTACTTTCACTCGTAGATCAGGATCAATACCAGCTGAATCTAAAACACTATCTACAAGTCCTCGGTCGTTTACCCTTATAACTACCTTCAAGCCAAGCTCCTCAAAAACATCTCGTGCAACCATAGCAAGTTCTG